>JBGUED010000058.1:0-9601 GCA_041821525.1 Candidatus Aminicenantaceae bacterium
CGGTCAATTATATTTACCTGTATGCCCTGCCGATAGGTGAAATTGTTGGAGTGGTCAAGATCGCCGAGAAGGCTTCAACCGCCCTCTTCGGCGGAGCGGCGGCTTCCATCATATCCGCCGCCGTTGTCATTTCCACCTTCGGCGCCCTTAATGGCAGCATTTTAGCCGGTCCCCGCGTATACTATGCCATGGCCAAGGACGGGCTGTTCTTCAAAAAGCTGGCCTATGTCCACCCCAAGTTCCACACTCCGGTCTACGCCATCCTGGTACAGTCAGCCTGGGCCGTGGTCCTCCTGCTGTTCTGGGGGACCTTTGAGGACCTCATCACGTATGTGGTGTTCACGGACTGGGTGTTTTTCGGGCTGACCGCGGTGGGGATCTTCATCCTCCGGCGCAAACGGAAAGACCTGCCTCGGCCCTACCGGACCATCGGCTATCCGGTGGTGCCGCTCATTTTCATCACGATCACGTTCCTGTTCGTGGTCAACGCCCTGATCGCGAAGCCCCTGCATGCCTGGGCCGGGCTGATCCTCATGGCCGCCTCCCTCCCTCTCTACTTCACCTTCAAACGCCGCGCCTCACTGGGGGACGTCCCCCAAGGGGACACCCTGTGAGGTTCTTTTAGCTCTTCTGTCCTGCTGCAGCCCTGCCATCCTTCTTACGCTTGATGCCAAAGGTGTGCGCGATGACGTCCTGCCCGCAGTTGTCTGCGCACTGTCCGCACAGGATGCAGTCCACGTGGTCCATGTCGTTCGCTTTGACCCGGGCATGGACATCGATGCTCATGGGACAGTTCCGCGAGCAGGTCAGGCAGTCTATACACATCTTCGGATCTGCCTTCAGCCCGAGCACTGGGAGGAGGAGGTTACCTGCTTTTTTGTCTCATGCACTCCCTTTCAGCAGTATTGAGGCCTTTTTGTTCATAGGTCAGTCCGCATTCCTAGGCACTTGATTCGATATGTCTGAGAATCCGATATCCCCAGTCGTGTCAAGCGTTTTCTATCCATGATCCTTGTTCGCCCATCTCCCACAGCCTCTCTGCTTGACACTTCCCACCCAGCTTTGATAAAAGTGAAAAATCGTATGCCAACGTTTTCATTCCACCATCGGGAGGGATCCATGTCATCCTTATTAAGAAGAGTGAGTGTTCTGGTTTTAGCTTGGATATTTCTGGCTGGTTCGAGCATGGCAGCACCCCAGTCTAAAAAGAAAAAGGACGAGTCAGGCCCACTGGCCGGGATTTCGCTGGGCGCCCTCAAGTTCCGCGGCATCGGCCCGGCCGTGACCTCGGGGCGCATTTCAGACTTCGCCGTCAATCCAAGCAACAGGAGTGAATATTATGTGGCGACGTCCTCCGGCGGCGTGTGGAAGACTGAGAACGCAGGGACCACCTACACACCCATTTTCGATAGCCAGGGTTCCTACTCCATCGGATGTATTACCATGGATCCCAACAACCATAACGTGGTCTGGGTGGGCACGGGTGAAAACAACAACCAGCGCGCTGCAGCCTACGGTGACGGGCTCTATAAGACTGAGGACGGCGGCCGAACCTGGGAACATATGGGTTTCAAGGAGTCGGAACACATCGGAATGATCGTCATTGATCCCCGAGACTCCGACGTTGTGTATGTGGCCGCTTACGGCCCGCTGTGGAGAGCCGGCGGTGACCGGGGCCTTTACAAAACCCTAGACGGCGGCACGACCTGGGACGCGGTGCTCTCCATCAGCGAGCACACGGGGGTGAGCGAGGTCCATCTGGATCCGCGTGACCCGGATGTGATCTATGCCGTGGCCCATCAACGCCGCCGCCACGTCTTTACGCTGGTCGGCGGAGGGCCCGAGTCTGCCCTTCACAAGTCCAAGGACGGCGGCGCAAACTGGCAAAAGATCAATCGGGGGCTCCCTTCCGGAGACCTGGGCCGGATCGGCCTGGCCATCTCACCCGCGGATCCCGAATACATCTATGCCATCGTGGAAGCCCAGGCAGGGAAAGGAGGATTCTACTGCAGCCTCAACCGCGGCGCGTCCTGGGAGCGGCGCAGTAGCTACACGTCCCGAGGCAACTACTACCAGGAGATCGTGTGCGATCCTCAATATCCCGAACGCGTGTACTCCATGGACGTTTACATGCAGGTGAGCGATGATGGCGGCCGGACCTGGCAGGCCCTGGGTGAACGCAGCAAACACGTGGACAACCATGCCCTGTGGATCGATCCGGACAACACCGATTATTACCTGGTGGGCTGCGACGGCGGGATCTATGAGTCCTTCGACCGCGGCCGGACCTGGAAATACATGCCCCATCTGCCGGTGGTTCAGTTCTACAAGGTGGCGGTCGACTATGACGAACCTTTCTACAATATCTACGGCGGCACCCAGGACAACTACAGCCTGGGCGGGCCCTCCCGCACCATCAGTGCCAACGGGATCGTGAACGACAACTGGTACGTGACCCGGGGCGGCGACGGCTTCGAATCGCAGGTGGATCCTGAGGACCCCAACATCGTCTATGCACAAAGCCAGCACGGCGGCTTGGTCCGCTTCGACAAGCAGAGCGGGGAGACCCTGACTATAAAACCCAAGGCCCGCAAAGGTGAGAAGGCCTATCGCTGGAACTGGGACGCGCCCCTGCTTATAAGCCCGCACTCCCACACCCGGGTGTATTTTGCGGCCAACAAGGTCTTCCGCAGCGATGACCGGGGGAACACCTGGCAGGTGATAAGCGATGACCTGACACAGCAGATCGACCGCAACCAGCTGGAAGTCATGGGCCGCGTGTGGCCCATGGACGCCGTTGCCAAGAACGCCAGCACATCGCAGTACGGCACCATCGTGGCCCTGGATGAATCCCCGGTCCAGGAGGACCTGCTCTACATCGGGACCGATGACGGGCTGATCCAGGTCACAGAGGACGGAGGAGACAGCTGGCGCAGGATCGATAAATTCCCGGGAGTGCCGGAGAGAACCTATGTCAACGAGGTCCTGGCCTCTCAGCACGAAAGCGGCACGGTGTATGCCGCCTTCAACAACCACAAAAACGGCGACTTCAAACCCTATGTGCTCAAGAGCACGGATATGGGCCGCAGCTGGAGCCCGATCACGTCGAACCTGCCGGAGCGCGGCTCGGTCTATGCCCTGGCACAGGATCATGTCAATGCCGACCTTCTCTTCGCCGGCACCGAGTTCGGCCTGTTCGCGAGCATAGACGGAGGCGGGCACTGGAAGCAGATGAAAGCGGGCCTACCCACCATAGCGGTGCGGGACATCGCCATCCAGAAGCGGGAAAACGACCTGGTCCTGGCCACCTTCGGCCGCGGTTTCTTTGTTTTGGACGATTACACACCGCTCCGCCATCTGAATGCGGAGGTGCTGGCGTCAAAGGCCTTTGTTTTGCCGATCAAGGATCCCTGGATGTATCTCGAATCCACTCCCCTAGGGGGGCGAGGAAAGGGATTCCAGGGAGAAATGTACTATGCGGCCCCCAATCCTCCGGTCGGAGCCGTGATCACGTATTACCTGAACGCTGAGGTCAAGACACTCCTGCAGGAGAGGCAGGCACAGGAGCAGGAGGCCGTGAAAAAGGGGGAGGCAGTAGCTTATCCCAGCTATGAACAGATGAAAGCGGAGCAGGAAGAAGAGGTTTCCTATCTCCTCTTCACAATTCTGGACGAGGGGGACCGGGTCATTCGCCGGCTGCGCGCCCCGGCTCGGGACGGCCTGCAGCGCATGGTGTGGGACCTGCGCTATCCGGGATTCAATCCCACCACGACCAGCCAGGCCGGGGCCACGGCCAGCAGCCCTCCGGGAACGCTGGTAATTCCCGGTACCTACAAGGTCCAGCTCTCTCTGTTCCGGCAGGGAATCGAGGTGAAACTGTCCGACCAGCCCCCGGTGGAGTTCTTGACCAAACCGCTGAACAACGCCTCCCTCCCGGCGGAAGACCGGGCCGCCCTGGTGGCCTTCCAGAAAGAGGCTCAAGAACTGGGCCGTTCCCTGAATGCTGTGTCCGGTGCAGTACGGGAACTCGACACCCTGGTCACGCATTTCAGCGTAGCGCTGAAGAGCGTTACCGACGTCGAGGCCGGAGCCCGGATCTACGGCCGGGTCCGGGATTTGGAAAAGGAGCTCGGTGAGATTCGGGTCCTGCTCTCTGGAGACTCCACCCTGCCCCGCATCGACCAGGATGCTGAGCCTGGTCTCTTGAGCCGTATGAACTCAGCCGTACGTGACAACTGGCGCTCCACCTCCTCTCCCACGCAGTCCCAGAAGAATCAGTTCGCCATAGTGGCGGAAGCTTTTCCGCCTATCCTGGATCGTGTCCACAAACTGGTTGAGGTGGATGTCAGGGCCATAGAGAAGATGCTGGAAGACATCGGTGCTCCCTACACCCCCGGCCGCCTGCCCGTGATCAAGAAATAGAGAGTGAGTGTGAGATCTCTGTTTCAGCGCTACACACTCTTTATCTATGTCTTTGTGACCTATCTTTTCTCCTGGGCGTTTCTTTATCCCTGCTACCGGATTCTGCTCAATGCCCCTGAGGGGACTTTCCCCTGGCTGGCTCTCATCGGCCTGCCCGGTGCCTACGGCCCCTCCCTGGTGGCTCTGTTCATGACCGGCGTCATGGAAGGGAAAGCCGGAGTGAGGGGACTGCTCCGCAAACTGTTGATCTGGCGCGTCGGCTGGATCTGGTATGCGCTGTTGTTTATTGTGCCGGTCGGAGTGGAGTCCGCGGCCGTGCTCCTGTCCCAGGTGATCCATGGGAAGGGTACACCCCTTGATCCCTTGCAGGCCGTTATCCTGCTCTTCCCCTACGTTCTGGTGGCGCTTCCCTTCGGCCCCCTGGGTGAGGAACTGGGGTGGCGGGGATTTATGCTCCCGAGGCTCCTGGACAGACACCGGCCCTGGGCCTCGGGCCTGATCCTGGGATTCATATGGTCATTCTGGCACCTGGCTTCGTTCAGCTATCCGGGTGCGGCCATCCCCTCGGAGTTCCCAGTCATCTCGACAACCATTTTTCTTTATATAGGAACCATAACCGGAGGATCGCTGGTTTTCACGTATTTCTATCTCAAGACCCGGGGCAGCGTCCTGATCGCAGTCCTGCTCCATGGTGTGTTCAATGCGTCATCCAATGTTGTATGGGTACTGTTCCCCGGGATCGATCGGACCTCTCCCCAGAGGATGACCATCTATATAATCAATATGGTCCTGCTGCTGGTCCTGGGGTCGGTCTTGCTGCTCCGGAGAGGCGAGGCAAGCAAGGCAGGTAGGGCTGAGGGAAAATCGGTCAGAACAGCAGTTTGATCCCGGCCTGGAGGCTGATCCCGGTGAGGTCCACCTCATGGATGGTGTAGGCAAATTCCGGGAACAGGATGCCGTCCGGATCGCTAATAGGGAAGTGCGAATCTATGACCTGACACTTCGTGAAGTTGTCGAACTTCGCGATCCGGTAGAGGGCCTCGGTGGTAAAGGCCAGGTGTTTGCCGAGTGTGACATCGAAGCCGCCGCCGAAATGGAATCCCAGAGTATTGGGATCGCAGAGTATCAGGACGCTCCGATCGAGGAACAGATGATACGAGTCCCACTCTGACTTGCTCTCCAAGGATCCCACATAATAGGCCACTCCGGCCAGGAGGTTGGCGGCGAACCTGCCCCGCAAAGGGATCTGGTAGTTGGCGTTGAGGAAGAAGGGTAAAACCTCGAGCTCGATCCCCGGTATTACGGTGTAAAAATCCTCCCCGCCGGTGGTGAATTCGGAGTCTAGATATTCCTGAGTGGGGAACGGGCTCTTCTGTCCCTCCAGCTTGAAGTGGGCATACCCGGAGCCTAGGCTCAGGCTGAAATGCGGAGTGAGGAAGAGACCAAACTCCATGGTCAGGGACTCCCCCCACCCGAATGCCTCGCGATTTCCCAGAGCTACGTATGACTGATATTCCGGGGGGGCCTCCAGGGTTTCTTGGATGCCTGTGGCATGGGAGGCGCCGAAGCTGATCCTAACCCAGGGTTTCTGGGCCGAAAGGGTAGAGACCGGCAGGAAACAGAAGACCAGAATCCAGAGAACATGGGCGAGGCTTGACCTGGTGGGGTGTTTGTTTTCTTTTCGCATGGTATGACTATTCAATATACGGCAATATCGGCCAGAGCGCAACTTGCCCCCTGGTCCGAGGGAGGCGTTGACCCTGTGCTGAGGGTGTGGTATATGCTTGGCAGACCGGTTATGACATCCGCACAAAAGCGCTGGAGCCTGATCGCCCTCCTGATCCTGACGGCCGGGATCTGTTTGCATACGGCCGTGGTCAAGAAGCCTCTGAACTACTCTGTGGTGACGAAGGCTGCGGGGAACATTCTGGGAGGGCACAATCCCTATGCCCCCCAGCCGGGACTCGATTTTTTCAAGTACAGCCCCCTGGCCGGACTCCTGACGGTCCCCTTTTCTCTGCTCAGAGATGAGGTGGGACTCTTCCTATTCATTTTCTTCCAGTACTGGCTGTTTTTCTGGGGATTCCAGCGCTGGGCCCGATCAGCGGGCTGCCCGCTCGACATGCGGATCTCATATCTCCTGGTGGCGGTTTTTTCTGTCCTTTTCGACACTACTGTGGCCATCCAGAACGCCCAGGTGAATGCCGGCATCCTGGGGCTCATGCTCCTGGCGGCGGCCCAGTATGCGGAAAACAAGCCTGTCCGCTCCGGGCTGCTGCTTTCCCTGGCCGCCAACCTCAAGCTTTTCCCCTTTACGCTGGGGCTGTGTCTCCTGATGGGATTCAGGAAGAAATACTGGGCGGCGTTCTGGGGCGGGCTCGTGCTCTGGTTCACCCTGCCCGCAGCGGCCGTCGGGTGGAGCCGCAACCTCGAGATGCTCAAGCAGTGGGTCGGACTCATGTCCTGGGACCAGACCCGCAGTCTGGACATGCTGGATCTGGCCAGCTTCCTGGAGCTGCACCTGGGCTGGTCCTCCTGGTGGCGCGAACCGCTGGCCCTGCTGGTGGGAGTGGCCATCGGCCTGACAACCCTGTATCTTTTCCGCGGCCGGCAGGACAGCCTGCTGTACAGGTTTCTTCTCCCAGTGAACGGCCTCTACATTCTGCTCTTCTCGTATCTGAGTGAATCACCCACATCCATCCTGGCCGTGGCCGCCATCTTCCTAATCGGAATAGAGGCCCTGGAGGCGGAATCCCACCGCAGGATCTTCTGGTTTGTGTGGGCGGGATCACTGGCCCTGGTGCCGATATTTTACTCCGACCTGGTCCCCCGGGCATGGAATGTGTGGGCGCAGGCCTGGAACCTGAAAACGGTCGGTTATGTGTGGACGGCTGCGGCCTGCCTCTTTCTGGTAATAAGACACGCCAGGAGATCGGCTGCCGCACTCCAAGAAGATCCGGTCCCTATTTGATTCGCTTGATGATGTGCCAGCCGAATTTGCTTCTTTGGGAATGATAAGACGCCATGCCTATCTCTCCCACTTCGAGGCCGAAGCTCACATCGCCGAATGATTTGACCATGCGGTGACGGGCCATTTCCCCCTGGGATCCATCCGGCTGAACGCCGGTGTTGGACATGCGGTAGATGCCCTCTCCGGAGTCGTCCGAGTACTCCTTCATCATCGTGTCGAAGTCCTCCCCCTGCCGGGCTCGGAACAGGAGTTCCTTGGCCAGGGTCTCGGCTTCTTCCTGGCTGCGGGTGACTTTGATGCGCTCGTCGGTACCCTTGAAGGAGATCAGAATGTGTTGGACCTCCACGCGGTCCGGCTCTTTGTCTTGGACGGCCCGGCTGATGACGGGGAGCGATAGGGTCAGGGCCAGCACCAGCAGCCCCAGGCAGGCCTTTCTGGCTGTCATGCTTATTTTTCTTTCTCGCCCCAGCGGTCTGTCAGGATGATCTCCACGGATCCGCTGATCGAGGGGTCATTCTTGTCCTGTACCTTAATGGTGATAATGTCCCCTTCCTCGAAGCCCGGATTCTTGAAATACACTCGGGTAAAGAAGCCGATGTTGCTCGAGATGGATCCTCCTTCCGTGCCGACCATGGATTCTGTGCGCCCCGGAAAGAAATTCACGTTCTCCTGAAATTCATAGCCCCTCAGCTTGGAGGTGATCAGCGCCTGTTTGCCCATGCGCTGGTATGTGCCGAGGTCGCGGTTGTCCCGGTTGTAGTTGCTGCGGAGCTCCGCCAGTGTCGGCATCTTGTATTCCTGACCGTTGTGGATCAGGGTCACGCTGTCCCGGCTAATAGCGGCCTTCGCATCCATGTCCGCGCCGAAGAACAGATAAAAGGGTGTGTAGGGGCTCTTGAGGTCCCGGATCACCAGCACGGCATCCGCCGCAATGTTGATCTGCCCCCCGTCGTTGTGATAAGCGTTCTGGCCGATGTATTCGTTATCGGCCGATAGTGATACTGCGATGAACAGCACCACCAGAAATATCATCCATTTCTTCATTTGATTCTCCTCTTTATTTTACCGTATGGTAGTATTCAATTATAGCAGTTAAGGCCTTTCCTGGCAATTGCAGCCCTGGAATTCCGGGGATTTGTCCCTCTGAGATTGACCGCTCCGAGTGGCTGTGGTATACACGAAAGTGAGGGATTCCAAGCGAACAGATGAACAGAGCCAAAGTCCTGTGTGCGTTGGCATTTGCCCTGGTTCTGATCGGTGTGCCGGGCGCAGCGCAGGAACAGAGCGGGAGCCAACACTCTCCCTACTGGCAGCAGCGGGCCAGCCATTTCCGGCTCCTGCCCAACGACAGGGGAGAGATCATCTTCCTGGGGGACAGCATCACCGAGGGCTGCGACTGGAGCGAGATGTTCCACAATCCCCTGATCAAGAACCGGGGCATCAGCGGTGATGTGACCCGGGGAGTGCTGGACCGGCTGGACGAGGTCGTCGAATCAATGCCGGCCAAGATCTTCCTCATGATAGGCATCAATGACCTGGCGCTGGGACTGACCGAGAAGCAGATCCTGGCCAACATCAAGAGCATCATACGAGAGGTTCGGCTGAAATCTCCGGATACCACCATGTATCTACAGAGCCTTCTGCCCGTGAATCCGGATTTCAGGGTGTTTCCCGATCATGCGAACAAGGGCGCTCAGATAAAGAACATCAACCTGGTGCTGAGGCGCATGGCCCACGATTACGGTGCCGAGTTTGTAAATCTTTATCCGTTGTTCATCGGGGAGGGGGAAAAGCTCGATCCCGAGTTCACAAACGACGGGCTGCATCTGACCGGTGCCGGCTACGCAGTCTGGAAAGAGGCTGTCGCCCCCTTTCTCCAGTGACAGAGACCCCTGGACAGGAGGCTCAGGGCGCGGTCGTCCTGAACTCTTTGGCCAGGTCCCGGGCATGGTCGATGGTCTCCAGCATGGACTGCTCGGTCACTGCGGGAGACAGGGCCAAGAGGCGGAGGACGGCCTTGTCGCCCAGCCGGGTTATGGAGATGGAGCGTTTGGCCTCTCGCTTGATCCGCTCATAGACATAGAGCTGCAGGGCATCCAACTCTTCCTCGGGAAGGCCTTCGGGCATGAGCCGGAGACACAGGATGCCGGCGTGCGGCGTGTGACAGAGCTCGATATCCGGTTCGTCCCAGAGGAGTTCGTTCAGGGC
>JBGUED010000059.1:0-9484 GCA_041821525.1 Candidatus Aminicenantaceae bacterium
AGTATCGAGATGCCCCAGATGAACCGAGCCTCCAACGGCATTGCCGTGGACGGCCAGGGCCGGGTCTGGGTGGTGAATTACGTGCGGCAGATCAAGGAAGAGGAGCAGGTCGGCACACGCGTCGGCATGAACATGAACGAGAGCGGCAAACGAAGCATGAACGTGGCGTTCGAGGGAAACACCGACCTCACCAAGACCGACATGTTCCGGCTCGAAGTCTATGACGCCGATGGGATTCTGCTCACCGCCTTCCCGATCGGTCACTTTGCCGATTCCATCCGCATCCACGACGACCGGATGCTTATCATGGACCGGATGCGCGGCGCACAGTTCTACGAATACCGCATCACCGAAAAATAGAGCTGCTTCAATTCCTTCGATATCGGAATCAGGGAGGCGGCACTAGGTCAGGTCGGCCAAGGTCCGGTTGAGGTAGGCCAGGCCCGTCCTGATCTCATCCGCATCGGCGCCGAACCCGATGCGGAAGAAACGCTCATCCATCTCGAAACAGCGGCCGGGCACGACAAAAGTCCGGTACTCCTCCGCCAGGCGGCGGTACAGGGCCTCGGGATCGACCTGCACTCGTGGATCCAGCCTGGGTAGACACACGACCCCGGCCTCGGGCCTCACCCACTCAAAGTCGTTCTGCTCATCCATCCAGCCCGCCACCACCGCGTGATTCTGTGCGATCCGCTCGCGGGCCCCGGCCAGGAACGGCTCGCTGTTCTCCAGCACCTCCTGGGCGATCTTCTCGCTCAAAGCATTGTTCGCGATGCTCACCTGTTCGCGGATGGCCAGGACGCGGTCCAGGATCTCCTGGCTTCGGGTGGCCAGCCACCCGGTCCGGATCCCCGGGATCCCGTAGCATTTGGACATGCTGGAGATGCTTATGACCCGATCGCTCAGGCTGGCGGCCGGGGGAAGACGCATGTCATGAGATGCCATCTGCCGGTAGGTCTCATCGAACAGCAGGAACAGTCCCCGCTCCTCCACCAGCTCCACGACCTGCTTAAGCTCCGCCTCCGTGATCATGGATCCGGTGGGGTTGTTGGGGTGAGTCAGGCTCACCAGCTTGGTCTCGGGCCGCAGGAGCGCCTTCAACTCCTCCCAGTCGGGCTGGAAGCGATCATCGAACCGCAAGCTGAAGAGCGTCACGTCACAACCCAGGGAGCGGGGCACCTCATACAGGGAGGGGTAGTTGGGGTGCTCGACGATCATATGATCTCCGGGTTTGACCAGGGCCGAGACCACCGCAAAATTGGCCTCGCTGGCTCCGGTGGTGACCACGATGTTGTCCTCCGTAAGACCCGGATACTGGCGGGCGATGACGGCCCGCAGCTCCGGCCTCCCTTTGTGATACCCATAGCGCAGCAGGACATCATCGAGGTCGACACCCACATCGCGGACCGACAGGGTTTTCACCGCGCTCTCGCCGATGTCGTAGTCGATCTCATACTGGTACCGATCAAACCAGACCTCCAGAGCCATCCGATTGAACCACATGATCTTATCCTTTCATGACCTGCAAAAGGTTGGAAAAGCGATACTACATTAACCAAATTTTGGGTCTGACGTCAACCAGACAGGCCGCCGGTTCCTTTTCTATCGCTGCGCGGTGTGATACAAACATGAGAAAGGGAGAACTCCCATGTTCATTGAAGCAGCAAGGAGGTCCGCACGAGCCCGTTTCCGGGAATGCACGTTCAGCGCCGCTTTTCACCAGGCATGGGAACAACATAGGGGTCAGGCCTTAGACCTGTCCCATCATTCTTGCTAGAATGAAAGCGGCTGTACAAGGCGGCCAAAAGAATCACGAGGCACAAAGGATGAAGCTGTGGTATACCACCGCAAATTCTTTACAACGAAGAAGATACTGTGAGATCAGCTCGCCCGAAGGGTAATAAATCAGGTTAAACGTTTTCACCGCCTCAACCGTAAATAAGATGAATGACACGTTCATGGAAGAGAATGCGATCATCACACGCTGCCTGAACGGAGACACCGAGGCGTTTGAAATGATCGTCACCCGATATCAGGAACCTTTGATGGCCCTCTGCTGGAACATCCTCCGGAATCCCGAGGAAGCCCGGGACACCACCCAGGACACATTCGTCCAGGCATTCCGCCATCTGAATCGATACGATCAGGTCCGGAGCCTCAAGAACTGGCTGTATTCCATAGCCTATCACCGGTGCCTGGATAAGATCCGCAAGCACAAATCCTTCCAGCACTATCTGAAGAGAGGGGCTCCTGTGGAGCACGATCAAAGATTCGGCAACCTCCCTTCATCAGACAATCCGGAATTCTCGGATGAGATCCAACGGCTCCTGGGCAGGCTCCCCCAGCGGGAGCGGATCGCGCTGCTCCTGAAGGTTCGGGACGGATACACGGCTGTGGAGATCTCCCAGATCTTCGACTGCGCTGAGAGCACGGCCCGTGTCTATCTGTTCAATGCCAGGCGAAGGCTCAAGAAATGGCTCAAGGAGAAAAATGATGTGTAGACTCTGCAGGATCCTGTACGGACTGCTTCCCGTGGTCCCTGTGCGGGGCTGGCTCCTCCGGAAGCACATGGCCGACTGCCCCCGCTGTATCCAGGAACCGGCCCTGGACGCGCAGACCGCTCGCGCTGTGGCGAAGATCCCGGTCTGGATCCGGCAGCAGGACAGCCTCTGGCCCCAGGTCAAGACTGAGATCCTGGCCCCCCGATCCGCACCGAAATTCGGCGGGATCCACACCGAACCGACGCGTTTCATCCACTGGCGGTATGCCGTGGCCGGGCTGAGCCTGGCCGTTCTGATCGCCGCCAACCTCCTGATCCAGCAGAAGCTCATCGATCCCTCCGCTCCCGAGATGACGGCCGTGACCAAAGATCCGGCTCAGGTGACCGTGAATTTCGCCGAGGTGAAGGGCAAGAAGGCCCGCCACCATATCTATCAAACCCCATCCACATCCTACATCTGGTTCGTTCAGAGCAAAGACATCGGAGGAGAATGATGCGTACACTCCATATATTTTCCCTAGCGGCCTTCCTGGTCTGCGGGATCCTGGCCCCGGCCGTAAAAGCGCAGGACGTCGTCATAGAGGCCCGGCTCTTCAAGGGATCACGGCAGGCCCAGGTCGGCGGCTCCGACGTCGTGGTATCCTCTTTTGTCGATCCGCTGCTCGTGTCCAAGGATCCAGCCAGAATCCGCACCGAACAAGGACAGATCGCGGCCATGCGGGCCGAGCTCTTCGACATCTATCACCTTCTCAGTGTCATTCACATCACTACCAGCCGCTTCATCTGGGACGGGGAAAAAAGGAGCCTGGGGGGGACCATCACCCTGTTGGACCGGAACTATCCCATCACTCTTTATCCGGAACAGGTCTCGCAGCAGGGGCTACGGCTCAGGGTGGCTGTCAACCGGCTCCAGGAACACGAATCACTCGGGCAGGATCCAGGGCCGCCGGAACAGATCCGCCCTGGCCGCACATCAGAGCGCCGGGTGGTCGAGGGCGGCGGACAGGTCTTGCTGAACACGGAGATCGACCTCAAATACAACTGGCCCGTGGTTCTGGGCTTCCCTGAAAACGGCCACGTGTACTTCCTGTCGATCAGCGTATCCCAGAGAAAGGTGGACCCCGGGAGCGAGCATGTGGTCCCCGGCAGCTTCAGCGGGGAAGGGTATCTGCCACCGCCGCTCCCTCTGCGGGAGGTGATGCCCGAATATCCGGCCGGCCTCAGGGAGGCGCAGGTCGAGGGCACCGTTATCCTCAACCTCAGCATCGACACCCAGGGACGCGTGGCCAAAGTCACCACCCTGATCTCCACGCACCCAGACCTGGAGCGGACCGCACATGCCGCCCTGCAGCGGTGGCACTACGAACCGGTCCTCAAACGCGGCCGCCCGATTCCGGCGGTGTTTGCTGTGGCCGTGGAATTCCGGCTGAGGAAAGGTCCCGCCAACACGAAAACCTCGGCTCCGGATATAAAAGACAGGAAAAGCCCGACTCCGGCTGCCGACGCCGGGGCCCAGAGCAGATAATTAGAAGGGAATGCCATGGCTCACACAAACACACTACTCCGCTTGATAATCGCGTGCCTTCTGATGACCGGCCTTTACGCGGCCCCAGGCCTTGACCAGGAGAAGGCACAGTCGGATGAGCTCCAGTATGAGGTGGCCGTGACCCTCAAGCTCGTTCAGGTCTACGTGCTGGACAAAAAGGGGAAGCCCGTGACCGACCTGAACATGTCGGATTTTGTCGTCTTCGACAACGGGCAAAAGCAAACGGTCACAGAGTTCGAGAAGCATCTGCTCCCTGTGGTGCCCATCGATGGGCAGGAATCGACCGGGCAGGGACCAGCGGATCCGTCCCTTGGAGCCGCGCCTCAGCTCCCCCGCAAGTTCTTCTTCCTGTTCGATCTGGGGCGGATGCAGGTCGGCGGATTCAACGAATCCAAGCAGGTCGCCATGCATTTTCTGGACACCCAGGTCCAACCCACGGATATGGTGGGCATCATGGTTTATTCCCGGATGCGGGGTATCGCCCTCCATGAATATCTCAATGACGACCATGCCCAGGTCCGGGAGATCATTTCCAGCCTGAACGAGATGCTCTGGAGCGGAGAGATCGACCGCTTCAACAGACAGACCAAGAACAGCGGCAACCTCAGCCTGAACGGCCAGGCAGCAGAAGGTGAAGTAGAGGAGGGAGTCAGAATCGGACTGAATGCCCCCAGCTACACTGCGCTGCCCGTATCCATCCGCACAGAGAGGAATCCCGAGGAAGATGCCAGGGAACTCAAGGATTTCGATTTCATCGAGGAGATGGAGGAGCTGGCCAAGGCGCTGGGTACCATCCCGGGCTACAAAAACGTGGTGCTCTTTTCCGAAGGCTTCCCCCGGCAGCTCTATCAGGGTGACACGTTCATCCAGAAGAACATCAACGAAATGGCCAAGGAATTCGCCACGGCTTCGAGCCCGGTTCATACCGTCAACACAGACGGCACACGCCACTTCTTCAAATCCGCGGATGAGCGCGGGGACTCCATGCTGAGGAACCTCTCGAAGCTCTCCGGCGGCAAGTATTTCGGGGATGTCAAGCGATACGAGACCATCAACCAGGAACTGCACACCATGACCGGCAACTACTACGTACTGGGCTACTACACGAGCGAGGCCTCGGACGGGAAATTCCACGAACTCAAGGTCGAAGTAGAGCGCGAGGGCTGCAGGATTATCGCCCAGCAGGGCTATCTCAATCCCAAGCCCTTCCCCAAGCTCACACGATTCGAGAAACAGCTGCGGCTCTTCGATCTGGCCATGAGCGACAAGCCGCAGTTTCAGGAGCCCCTGCGTTTCTCGGCCGTGGCTCTGCCATTCGCTGATGCGGACGAGCCCAACCTCGTCCTGCTCTCCCGGATCGCAAAGGAGGACATGCAGGAAGTGATGGACGGAAAGGTCGAACTTGTGACTCTGATCTATGGAAAACACAACATCGTCCTGGACTCCCAGCGTAGGGAGCTGGATGCGGGCATTCCGGACTCCCCCGAGTTCTTCACCTATGCAGTCTCTGCCCTCCCGCCGGGTGAATACAACTGTCGCGTGGTCATCCGGAATCTTGAGAACGGCCGGGGAGCGGTGGCAGCCGCCGAGGTCGAAATCCCCGAGGCGCAGGATTCGGGAATCAGGCTGTATGCCCCGCTCCTGTTCCTTTCCGGCCAGGGATCTACCCTCGTCCCCTTCCAGGAACCATCGGATCCTCAGGATGACGAAACACTGTCCCTAAACCATATCTATCCCCTCCTGACCGGAGAGTTCACACCGCTGGTCGAGGGCCTGGGGCCCGGTCCTCAGAAGATCGGGGCGGTATTGAGGCTGTCTGCGGCCGGTACCGAGTGGGAGGCGTCCGGCATCACAGCGGAATTGAAACAGAACGAATCCACGGCTGCGATCCCGCTCGCCTTATCCGTCCTCGAGACCGGAAAGGAAGGCGGCATCGTCACAGTCCTGGCAGAGCTGGAGCTCCCGGACCTCGAGCCGGGGGATTACGTCCTGGAGTTTACGGCCGGCGGCGAAGCCGGGGATGCCCATTCCTCGGTTTCTCTGTCCCTCCAGATTAGGAGCAACCGATGAGCACACGATCTGGTTCCTATCTGATCACGGGCTTCATTCTGCTCAGCTTTTTCGCCCTGTTCCCCGGACCGGGATTCGAGGAGGCTGCCCTGTGGGACCCCGAGTCCTCGCCTCAGGAGGGGCTCCAGCACGACGTGACGGTCACTCTCAAGCTGGTCCAAATCTATGTCACCGATGCCGAGGGCCGGCCCGTGACCGATCTGAGCCGGGAGGACTTTGTCCTCTTCGACAATGGTAAGCGGCAGGAGATCACCGATTTTGAGAAACACCTCCTGCTTCCGCCAGAAAAGGCAGATCACCCGGCCGGGCACGAAGATGAATCCTCCATGCCCAAGCCTTTGCGCCTGAACCGCAAGTTCTTCATCCTCCTGGACATCGTCGGCAACGACGATGTGGGCATCATCAAGGCCAAGCGGACCGCCCTCCACTTCCTCGACACCCAGCTCCTGCCGGAGGATGAGGCAGCGGTCCTGTCCTTCACACCCACCACGGGCCTGAATCTTCTGACCTATCTGACCAAGGACCGTGCCAGGCTCCGTAAGACCATAGACAGCGCGCAGGAGGTCCCTCCCGGGAAAACACCCGTGGGCATGACCTGGGAATCCGAGATGGCACGGAGCGAGACCGCTGCCGGTTTAAGAGGAGACAGCGAAACCACAGAAGCGCTGGGCCGGGAAACAGCGTTCTTGGAACCCTCCCTGGCCCTCAAGGTCCGGACCGCCGCCTTCCTGCCCCTGGAAGTGAGTGAGCTCGCCAAGGCGCTCCGGTACATCCCCGGCTACAAGCACATCGTGTTCTTCTCGGGCGGAGGACTGGCGCAGCTACAGCCCCTGTACGAGCGTATGGGGAGGGAGCTGGCGGCCTCCAACTGCCTGGTGTATGCCGTGAACACTCTGGGCCAACGGGCGAACCTGCGGGGGCACCAGTTCATCGCCGACAACAACCTGAGGGCCCTGGCCTCCGTGTCCGGCGGCCGCTATTTCGAGGACGTCGATGAATACCAGGCCATCGCGACTGATATCCAGGAAACGACCGGGAACTACTACGTGCTCGGATACTATATAGACACGGCCTGGGACGGCCAATATCACGCCGTTAAAGTCGAGCTCCAGAGAGAGGGCTGTGAGGTCCATGCCCAGGCCGGGTACTTCAATCCCAAGCCCTATCAGCAATTCTCAGACCTGGAGAAACAGCTACACCTCCTCGATCTGGCCCTGAGCCCCAATCCCTACCATCAGGAACCTCTCCGCTTCCCCCTGCTTCCCTTGATCTGCTATCGCTCCGGGAAGTCTCATGTGATCCTGATGTCGCGCCTCCCGGTCGAGTCGCTCAAAGACCGGATTTCAGGCAATGCTGAGTTGCTGACTCTGGTATACGACGACAAGCACTCCCTGGTTTTTTCCAGTCGGGGCGAGATGATGTTCTCAGCCATCCCCGAGGACATGCTGTTCCAGTATACGGTAGCGGAGCTCCCACCTGGCGACTATACAAGCCGGATGGTCATCCGGGACCTGGATTCCGGAGAGTCTGCCGTAGGCGCCGCCGCGATCCACGTCCCTGAGCCGGAAGGCCAGGGGATGCACATGGACCCGCCGCTGGTGCTGGCCCCGGGAAACAGGGCCAGGTTTCTGAGGCTGTCGCAGGACCGGTCGGAGCGAGGGAGCGCACGCTCCCTGTCCGAATTCTACCCGTTCCTGTCCAACCACTGGCTCCCGCTCATGGGAGACCTTTCGCGGGGGACACGCACCCTCCTGGCGATAGTCAGGAGCGTGAACACAGCCGTCCCGGAGCCTGAGACCTGGCTTTCCGTACTCCTCAAGCACGAGTCCAGCGGCCAGGAATCTCCGCTCTCCTTCGCAGTGCTGGATTCAGAACAACAGGGGCCCACAGACATCCTGCTCCTGGAGCTTTCTCTGCCCGGACTGGAAGACGGCCGGTATTCCCTGATTTTCACGGCCGAGGAGGGCAGCACGATGGCCGTCTCCACCGCCTCGTGTGCCTTCTTTGTCCGCTGAGACAGTGGGGCAAACGGATTCTATGGCCCCCTCGCCTCCGGACGACCTCCGTATCAGCTCGCCCCACTAGGCAACCATGTTAAAGACTGGGATAGCTTGAGCCAGTCTATGGGTTTGACTTCTGTGTACATTCAACTATATTAAGAGGGAAACGACCGATGAAAAAAACATGCCTCCTCAGCGTGCTATTTTTCCTGTGTGTCTCCCTGCTCTCTGCCCAGAGCCTGTATGAGCTGGCCCAGAAGGAGAAGCAGCGGCGGGCCCAGAACAAGGGCAAAGCCGTCACGGTGGTGACCAATGCCGACCTGGCGAGGAAGAGCCGGACCCCGGCCGTGAGAGTGAAACCCTCCCAACCAGCCCCCAGCAAGACGACTGTGACGCCTGCGGCAAGCAGTTCATCACCCCGGGTTACTGTGGACGGGAGGCCGGGGACCAAACAGGACATTCAGGAGGCCCGCGGCACCAGTGCCGTCTACGCGTCTCAGGTCCTGCCCGAGACACAGAACGTCACAAATCCGGAGCTGGCACTCGGCCGGCAGGACGGCCAGTTCGCCCAGGTCAACATGTACGGCTTCCTGGACCTGGAGCTGTCCGTGGCCAACGGCCCCGGTGATGACGTCGTCGTGTATGCAAGGCGCCAGGGACAGGGACTCCCCAACATGCTGAAAAACTACTATGTCTACGCCCGGACGGAACGCGGGGAGTGGGAGGCCATCGGCTCGGGAGCCGGCGTGAGCGGTTCGGAGCGGTTCGATCTGGGAGAGGTCCGGAAGGCCACCGCCATCCGCATCGTCTTTACAGACCCGAGGCGCCCCACACAGGCCGGTGAGTACCGCATAGAAGGGACCGAAACCCGGATGGGCATCGATGCGGTCGAGGCGATGCGCTGATCCGCTCCCGCAACGACCTCGAGCCGTCCCTGAGGCAGGAGCGCCGCCAGCCTCCGGCTCTGTATCACAGGGACTGTCTCATCCTCATCGCCGTGCACGACAAGGGTCGGAACCCTGATCCCGGAAGCGGCTTCCCCAGGTAATCAGAGACCGGGGACTTCAAAGCCAGGCAGCAGAGGTGCGGCTGTCCTTACTTGTGGAAAATCCCTGGCAGAACACAGCGGCCGGAATCCGGGCCCGTGGCTCAGGGCCGGACAGGATGCCGCAGAGATCGATCCCGGAGCTGGTCTGGAAGAAGATGGTGAGGTTGCCTGCCTCATTTGGGTGACCGAAGTCGGCTGAGACCAGGTCCAGATCACCGTCCGTGTCGAGGTCGAAGAGGGCCACTGAGATGGGCTTTTGGAGAGTGGGTTCGGCCAACGGCCCGCCCGGGTCGAGTGCGAATTGCCCCGGACTGGTTTGG
>JBGUED010000060.1:0-9459 GCA_041821525.1 Candidatus Aminicenantaceae bacterium
CCTGGCTAAGGGGGACATCATCCTAGAGGAGAACCTGCCGCTTGAAGGAAGCGACAAGAAGCCCTATCCCCAGAAGCTGGTGGCCCTTAAGGAAGTGGAGAAGAGCTACATCCAGCATGTCCTCCAGATCGCCAAAGGATCCAAGATCCAGGCCAGCCAGATCCTGGGGATCAGCCGCCCTACTCTGGACAAGAAGATTAAGGATTACCAGCTGGACATCTGAATCAGAATGTAAATACCTTTTACTTGGTGTAAATTTCTTTTCTGAGTATTCTTATCTAATTCTTAAAGTATCCCCCTTTTTCCCCTGGTAAGCCGTTTTTAAACTTGGCACGAAACCTGCATGTGATAAAATGCAAATCAACTTAGAAGAGTGAAAACAATGTCTATAAAAAAAGTGCTCATCGTTGAAGACGAACCCACCATACGCAAGACCTTTACCGTGCTCCTGGAGGACCGGTATCGAGTCGTTGCCGTGGAGTCTCCCCGCGAAGCTCTGCAGCGCTTCCGCAAGTCCAAGATCGATTTGATCATCACGGACCTGAGACTGCCTGAAATGAGTGGACTGGACCTAATCGAGCGGTTCCGTGCCTCGGGTTATGAGGGCGATGTCATCCTGATCTCCGGCTATCCGGAGGATGTAGATACCGATATCCTGCTCGACCTTTCCATCGGGTATTTCTTTGCTAAACCCCTGGATCTGGACGAACTGAACAATGCCATAGAGTATGTGCTGGACACACGGCTGTGGCATGAGAAACGCATAGCCAGTATCTAACTCCCGGCGGCCTTTCCGCCGACTCGGGAGGAAAGGACGGACCTCGACAATGAATCCGGAGCATTTTCCGACTTCGGGGGATGCCGAAGACCAGAACCCGATTCCGGAATTTTTTGTAACTCTGCAGAACGAGTGTCTGATCGATCTCCTGTTCGAACGCTTGGAGAAGCGGCTGCTGGTTCGGATCCTCTCCATGAACCGCGGAGATCGTCAGAGGACAGCCGAATACCTGGAGATGGAGTACGCAGCCCTTTGCCAGGAGTTGAAGAAGCACCACCTCATCATCCTTAAAGATCACCAAGACACCTGATATCGATCCTCGGCATCCCCTCCTGCTGACTGGCCCCCCCCCGTCCGCCATGCCACATCCCTTTTGCCTCCGGCTGTCGGCAGGATAAGATCACTGCGTGCGATGAAATGAAGGTATTCCGTATCATGTGCATGTCACTACGAACGAAGTAAAGTAATCTCATCCTTTTAAATACTTGCTTCCCAGAGGGCCTTCAGGGGTGTGAACCATCCCGTTATTTTGCTATGATATGCGGCGGTGTTTAACATGAGAGAGATGAGGTGGAAGCCGATTCCCGGTGGGATCGGCGGTATTCTGGTCGTGCTGGCGCTGTGTCTGAGTGGCGCCGGCGTTTTTCCCCTTCTTGGTTTGAAACAGGCAGGCCCTGATCCACCGGGTGAAGAAATCTGGATGGGGGTCTACATCAACGACATCAAGGTCGGATACAGCCGCTTCTCGGAAAGCAGGGCGGTGAGGGAGGGGCAGAACGTCACGCTCCTCAGCAGCGAATCCCTGATCATAGTATCCCGATTGGGCGGGAATCCCATCGAGCTGTTGACGAGGCAGGAAACCTGGCTGGATGACGAGGATAGGCCTCTGGAAACCCGTGTACGGACCAAGATGTCCCAGACCGAGACCGTGATCCGGGCGGAGGTCCGGCCGAATACGGTGGTGTTTTATCTGGGAGACAGGATCGCCAAGGAGCTTCCTTATGTCGAAAAATTCCATGTCGACGTACCCGTTCAGGATATCATCGAGACAGAGGGACTGCACCCCGGTGCTTCCTACGAATTCAAGATCCTGGACCCCGTGGCCTACGCGTTCTCTGAGTGCCGCTTCTTTGTCCGGGGAGAGGAAGACGTCCTGATCCTCGGCGAGAATAAACGGCTGTGGCATGTCACGACCGAATTGGATTCCCTCATCCCCATGGTGCTTGAGGAGTGGATCGACGGGACGGGTAAGGTCTACAAATCGGTGGCCCAGGTGGGATTTATGACGACGGCGGCTCTGTTGATGTCCAAAGAGAAGGCGCTGGAACCCGGAACCGAGAGCTTCGATATTGCATTCTCGTCTCTCATAACCTCGAATGTGAGGATGGAGCGGCCCCAGAACGTCCGGCGCATGCGCCTTAAGCTGTCGGGTCTCAGGGTGGACAAGCTCAAGGGGCTGCCGTGGGGCGAAGTCCAGGAGCTCCTCGAGGTCGGAGAGGATTTCGTCATCGTCGAAACCAGGAGCCGGATCTTCCGTGAAGAGGAGTCCCTGACCTTGCCGATCCAGAAACAGGCGGATTGGCAGGATTCCCTGGCGTCGACGGTGTTCTGTCAGGTCAATGATGCCGACATCCAGTCCGTAGCCCGCGAGGTTGTGGGGGAGGAGCGCAACGCCTGGCGTGCTGCCAAAAAGATCGCTGAGTGGGTCGACCGGGAGATGGAGGCGAATTATGACGTGGGATTCGCCTCCGCAAGGGAGGTCCTGGACAATCGAGAGGGGGACTGCAGCGAGCACACCGTGCTGTTCGTGGCGCTGTGCCGCGCGTCCGGCATCCCGGCCCGGGCTGTGGTGGGGATCATGTACGGGGGAGGGATCTTCGCCTATCACATGTGGCCCGAGGTTTTTGTGGGTGACTGGGTGGCTCTGGATCCCAAGTGGCTGGCCCTCGATCCTGAGACAGGGGAATATTTTACGGACGCCACGCACATCAAGTTCGGCCAGAGCAACCTGGATGAAAACATGTACCAGGAGTTGGTCACTTCCATCTCTGAGATCATAGGCAAGCTCAAGCTCGAGGTGCTGAAGCATTCCGAGGACGACGTTTTGAGATGAGGGCGGCGCTGGAGTGTTTTCCCTGTTACTATTCCCAGATCTTGAAGACCGCCCGCATGCTGTCCCTCACGGAGGAGCAGACCCGGGAGGCTATCTCCCGGTTTAGCGGCTTGCTGCCCGGACTGCCGGATTCGGCCACGCCAGCCGGGATCGGGCGTGAGCTCTACCTCATCCTGTCCAAGCTTTCCGGGGATCCGGACCCCTACAGAGGGATCAAGGCCCACTGCACGCGGCTGGCCCTGGACATGTATCCGAAAATGAAAGAGAGGGTCCGGTCATCCCGGGACCCCTTGAAGGAAGCCTTGCGCATCGCCGTGGCCGGCAACTTCATCGACTTTGGCACCACCGAAGAGGTGAATCTCAAGGCCGGACTGGAGGAGATCCTGTACCAGGAGTTCGTCATCGATCAATATGAGGAACTGCGGGACCACCTTGACAAGGTGGATGAGGTCCTCATGTTGGGTGATAACGCTGGTGAAACCGTCTTCGACCGAGTTCTGATCGAAGAACTGGGGAAGCCGGTGCGCTATGTGGTGCGGGAGGCACCTATGATCAATGATGCGATCCGGGAAGATGCGGTGATGGCCGGCATCGACCGGGTAGCGGAAGTGATTTCCTCCGGTTGTGTGGCGCCGGGGACCATCCGGAGGTTTTGCTCGGCCGAGTTCTGGCAGACCATGCAGGAGGCTCAGCTTATCATCAGCAAGGGCCAGGGCAACTTCGAAGGACTCAGCGACGAACCCCTCCCCATCTTTTTTCTGCTCAAGGCCAAGTGCTTTGCCGTGGCCAGAGAGATCGGCGTTCCCCAGGGCAGCCTCCTGCTCCTTTCCCCTAGAAGAAAAATTTGCACTGCAGACTGTGGTTGATGTAGTATCGAAAGGAACATGAGAAAGGAGGGTTATGCATGAAAAGAATAGGCCGGCGTGAATTCATCAAGCGGAGCGCCCAGGTCGGTGTGTCCGCGGTCGTGGGCGGTGTCTTGTACGGCAGCCAGAGGCCGGATGCCCTGTCTTACACCCTGGAAGGTGACTTGATCGACCTCTCGGTGGTGGAGGGCGCAGATTTTTTCAAAAACACGGAGATGGCCGTGGCCCAGCTGGGCGGCATGGAGAAGTTTGTGCCCAAGGGAGCCAAGGTGGCCATCCTGCCCAACGTACAGCGTTGGCACCCCGGGACCTTTACCAAGCCCGACATCGTCCGCGCCATCGTGCAGATGTGCAAGCAGGCCGGGGCCGCTGAGGTCAACTGCCTGTCCTGGCTGGAGATGAAGAACTGGGAAGCAACAGGACTGGATAAGGTGCTCACAGAAGAGGGTGCAAGCCTCAAGCTTATCGCCTCCGAAGAGGCCAACTTCAAGACGGCCAAAGTAACGGACGGTGCCTCTCTGGATGAGGCCATGATCATGAAGGAGCTCTACAACAACGACGTGTTCATCGATATCCCCATCACCAAGGACCATGCCGGCAACAAGTTCACAGGCACCATGAAAAACCTGATGGGGCTGAACTACCGCGTCAACAACCGCAGCAAGTTCCACAAGGAAAACTGGACCACGGACGTAAACGCCATCCGTCACCTGGAGCAGTGCATTGTGGACCTCAACACGCTGATCAAGCCGGACCTCTGCGTCGTGGACGCCACCGAGTTCATCATTACCAACGGACCCATGGGGCCCGGCGACATCATCAAGCCGCACAAGGTTATTGCCGGTGTGAACCGTGTGTCGGTGGACGCTTACTGCACGACGCTGTGGGATATCGAGGCCAAGGACATCATCGCCATCACCCACGCCCACAAGCGGGGGCTGGGAAACATGAACCTGGCTGAGCTGAGCATCAAGGAAACAAAGCTGTGAGTGTTCCAAAACCTGAACAGACTACGTCTCTATCCCGCAGGGATTTCGTGAAATACATGATGGCGGGATCGGCCCTCTCGGTGGCCGCGCTGGACAGGCTCAACGCGGACATTTATCAGAGCATAAAGGAACTCGACCAAAGATACCTCCGCGACCTGGCTCCGGACGGACGTTACTGGGATGCCATCCGCGACAAGTTCATGTTCCAGGACGGGCTCATCATGATGAACAACGGCACTGTGGGCCCCATGCCCAAGCCGGTGTTCAACACGCTGATCAAGACCTTCAAGGTGCAGGCCACCCATCCCGTGGATGTGTATACATACCTGCCCATGCAGGAGGAAGAGGTGCGGAGAAAAGTGGCCGCCTTTATCGGGGCCTCCGAAGACGAGGTGGCGATCGTCCGCAACACCACAGAAGGCATGAACTTCGTGGCCAACGGCCTGGACATGGAGGCGGGCGACGAGGTTCTGATCTCATCCATGGAGCATCCCGGCGGCACTCACCCCTGGAAAATCAAGGAAAAGCGCTACGGCATCAAGGTCACAGAGGTGCCCATCGGGCTCCCACCCCAGAGTGTGGACGAGTTTGTGGGTGCCTTCGAGACGGCCATCACGCCAAAAACACGCATCATCAGTGTCAGCCACACGGTCTTTATCTCCGGCCTTATGGCGCCTCTCAAAGAGCTGTGCACAATGGCGCACGAGAAGGGGCTGCTGGTGGCGGCCGACGGCGCACACGCCATCGGCATGCTCGACCTTAATATGCACGACCTGGGAGTGGATTTCTATGCCACCAGCCCTTACAAATGGCTGGGGGCCCCCACGGGAGTGGGCGTGTTCTATGTGCGCAAGGAGGTTCAGGACAAGCTCTGGCCCACCATCTGCACATCCGGATGGGACAGTCCCGGCAGCGCCCGCAAGTTCGAGACCTTGAGCCAGCGGGCAGTGGCGCTCATCATCGCCCTGGGTGAGGCGGTCGACTTTCAGAACTACATCGGCAAGACCCGGATCGAGAAACGAGTCAAATCCCTGGCTGGATATTTCAAGCAGGAGCTGAAATCCATACAGGGAACCAGACTCCATACCTCGGAAGATCCCTACACGAGCGGCGGTCTTACAGCCTTCTCTATCGAGGGTGTGGAGCCCCTCGACATCGTGGAGCATGTGCGCCAGAAGTACAACATCGTGATCCGCACCGTGGGAAGCGAGGAGAAGGGCACGTACGGTGTGCGGGTCTCCACCCACATGTACATCAACCACATGGAAGTGGATATGCTCCTGGAGGGTATCAAGCAGATCGCCGACCGCCGCACCTAGCCAGCCGTTGTATCGAGCTCCGATGGTCTCGGAGCGAATGTCCACAGGCTCATGGCGATCCCAGTGGTTCTATTCTCCGGACAGCTCTGTATAACGATAACAGTCTGAGGTGTGATCGTTGACCAGGCCCGCAGCTTGCATGAAGGCATAGCAGATGGTCGGGCCCACGAATGAGAATCCCCGCTTTTTCAGGTCCCTGCTCATGGCCTCAGACTCAGGGGTTTTGGCTGGAAGATCCCGGAGGTTTTTCCAGCTGTTTTGTATGGACTTTCCCCCGACGAATCCCCATATATAGGTATTGAAACTCCCGTATTCCTCCTGCACTTTGAGGAAAGCGCGAGCGTTCTTTATGGCTGCCTCAATTTTCTGCCGGTTGCGGATGATACCCGCATCCTGCAGCAGGCTTTCGATCTTGTCGGAATTGTAGGCGGCGATCTTCTTGGCATCGAAACCATCGAACGCCATCCGGAAATTTTCCCGCTTGCGGAGGACGATCTCCCAGCTCAGGCCGGCCTGGAATGCGTCCAGAATCAGATGCTCGAACAGCAGACCGTCATCATGCACCGGCACTCCCCACTCCCTGTCATGATAATCCGTGCAGTAGGAACCATCGGGGACCCATTCACAGCGTTTCTTCATCCTGAATTCTCCTCTGCAACGAATGTACTCATAACGACGATGGATGGCAATCGAAAAATCTCACTGGGGGACATCCGCCAGATTAAAAGCTAGCCTGTCGGCAGCTATTTTGTTTATAATGGGTCATCCTGACAATCCTTTTGGAAGAAACTTCCTGGAGGACTCGATCCGAGAGATTATCGTCGTTGTCGCCGGTCTAATAGCCCTGGTGCTGTTCTATGCCGTGGAATCCTTCCGCCTGGAAAAGAACCGCCGCTGCCTGGCCCTCCGGATCTGTGTCACCGGCGCCCGGGGAAAGTCCAGCGTCACGCGCCTGCTGGCGGCGGCCCTGAGGGAAGGCGGCTTCAAGGTGCTTGCCAAGACCACAGGCTCCCGGCCCATGCTGCTCCTTCCTGATGGTTCGGAGGTCGAGCTCAACCGCCGGGGAAGGCCATCCGTCCTGGAGCAGCTCAAGGTCATGCGGAGGGCCGTGGAGCTTTCTGCCGACGTGGTCGTGGCGGAGCTGATGAGCATCCGGCCCAAGACCCTGGCCATCGAAAGTCGGAGGATATTCAAACCCAACATCCTCCTGATCACGAATGCCCGGCCCGACCATACAGAGCACTGGGGGCCGTCCCAGGAGACCGCCGCCCGCTGTCTGGCCTCAGCCATCGGGCCGGACTGCACGGTGTTTGTCCCGGATGAGGAGATGCGGCCTCTATGGGAGGAAGCCGCCGCCAGGAAGGGAGCGGAGATCTGCACAGTAAAATTTGTGAACGCTGAAGCCGTGGCTGAGCATTTCCCTAATCCGGATATGGATGATATTTCTGATACCCCGCTGCGATTCGAATCCAATGTGCAGCTGGTGCAGGCGGTCACGGATTCCCTGAACATCGATCGGGAACTGGCTGAAAAGGGCATCCGCAGGTCGCTCCCGGACTTGGGCGGGCTGAGGATTTGGAGCTGGCAGCCGAACCTGGACGGCCCGGTCTGGGATTGTGTGAGCGCCTTTGCGGCCAACGACCCGGATTCTACGCGTATGGTGCTGGAAAAACTCACAGCTCTGGGCCTGATCAACGGGAAGCCCGTCATCGGGCTGCTCCATCTGCGCCGTGACCGCGGCGACCGAACACTGCAGTGGCTGGAGGCGCTCCGAGCCGGAAATTTCCTGGATCTGCAGGAACTCTATGTGACCGGCACTCATGCCCGGGCCTTCAAAAGGCGGCTGTGCGGAAATCGCAGCAGTATTGTACCGGTTATTTTAAAAAGCGCCCGGCCCGAAGGTATCATGTCTGCCTTAACCGCAAATGTATTGGCCCCCGCCCTTGTCCTCGGAATGGGCAACATGGGGGGCACCGGAAGGGAGCTGGTGGAGTATTGGGAAAGGGAGGGAACGCCCCGTGCTGTTTGAAACCCTCTTCATTGGCATTGTAGTCGCCCTCCTCTTTGTGGAAATCACGGATGTCTATCCGGGCGGGATCATTGTCCCGGCCTACTTTGCCCTGTCCCTGGACCAGCCCCTCACTGTGGCCGCCACCCTGGCCGTTGCCTTTGCCGCCCTCGGGGCGTACCGTCTGCTCTCCCGGCACCTCATCCTCTTTGGCAAGCGGCGCTTTGTTCTGCTCCTCCTCCTGGGCGCGCTTTTCTCCCAGCTCGTGCTGCTCTTCGCACCGCGCCTTATCCCAGCCGCGGTTGAGGTCCACATCATCGGCTGGGTCATACCCGGACTCCTGGCCAACAACCTGGACAAACAGAAGGCCATCCCCACGCTGGCGTCCCTTCTGACTGTGGCCTTGGCCGTCTATGTGATTGTGAGGATTTTGGCATGGGCCATGGGGGCGTAGGCCGCTCTTCGCCGGTCTTTGTGTGGCTTCTGCTCGTGAGTGTGGTTTTTCTGGCCCTGATCTACATCGCGCCTTTTCCCGGACCTTCCGATCTGCACTCCACCATGGTTCGGGCATCAGAAAAAATGACTCAGGCCACCCAAGCCCTTCGTGAATGCCGACTCGGTCTTGGTCTATCCACCGATCCTAGGGTAGATTTAAATCAGACCGGTTTGATCGGAAGCGAATACTCATCGATCACCACCTCGGTGGGACAGCTCGAGGCCAAGCGCACGACCACCAATCCCAACTCTGCCGGACTGATCGTTCTGCTGTTGCACGAGGCCGGAGTACACCGAGGCGATACCATTGCCGTGGGTGCGTCCGGTTCCTTCCCCGCCCTGATCGTCGCGACCTTGTGCGCTGCATCAGCCATGGAGGTCGATGTCCTGCTCATCCCATCCCTGGGTGCTTCCCAGTGGGGAGCCAACGATCCAAGATTCCACCTGCTTATTATGCTGGAGTGCCTGGGGGACTTGGGATTGGTCCACCGCCAGCCTGTGGCCGTTTCCATGGGTGGAGACAGCGATGTAGGGGCCAACATGGCACTGGAGGGGCGTTCGATCCTTGAGGAGGCCATGGTGGCGAGCGGTTTGAAAATCATTCGGGAACCGGATCTGAAAATAAATATCGCCCTCCGCACTCAGTTTCTCGAGGCTGGAGCCGAGGGAGCGGCCATCCGGGCCTTCGTAAACATCGGCGGGACTTATGCCAACTTGGGCACAGACTCCCTCATCCTCGAAGTCAAGCCGGGAGTTGCCCGCCTCCGCCGCTTCCTGCACATCCTCACCGAGGTCGAGAAAGCTGAGCTTGAACCAGTCGGGAAAAGACAAGGGCTCATCAAGTGGCTGATCATCGAACAGCAGAAAATCGCTGTCATCATCTTCTGTAAG
>JBGUED010000061.1:0-9450 GCA_041821525.1 Candidatus Aminicenantaceae bacterium
ATCCTGTCGCATTACGGGTATGATAATCAGGTCCTGGGCTCTCTCGGGATCATCGGGCCCAAGCAGCTCCCGTATAAGAAAATAATTCCCCTGGTGGACTGTATAGCAAAACAGTTGAGCCACACGATAAGTTACCGGTAGGAGGGTCAATGACAAAGAAGATCGAGACGGAAAAGGACATCCAGGAGGGGCAGGAGCGGGATATCGAGATAGAGTTCCTTTCACACCCTGCCAAAACTTCGAGGAAGAAGCCCTCGGCCACGGCGGCAAAAAAGGCCCCGGTAGACAAGGCCCTTAAAGCTAAGCTGAAAAGGCAGGATGAGGAGATCAAGGAGCTGCAAAAGACACAGGAGGAACTCAAGGATGAATACCTCCGCCTCGCCGCCGAAAAGGACAACCTTCGCAAAAGGTTGGAGCGAGAAAAAAACGATTATTTCCAGTTCGCTTTAAGCGACCTGCTCAAGGAATTCCTGAGCATTCTGGACAATTTCGATAGGGCGCTGGAGAGTGAGAAGAATGAAGATTGTGACGACAGCCTGCGCATGGGCATCGAGCTGATATACAAGCAGTATCTGGACCTGTTAAAGAAGCAGGGCGTCCAACCCATAATCAGCGAGAACGCCGCATTTGATCCGCGCATACAGCAGGCTTTCATGACCGAGGACTCAGATGATGTCGACGAACCTACGGTGGGAGAAGAGTTCCAGAAGGGGTACATGCTTCATGAACGGCTGCTGAGACCTGCACTGGTCAAAGTTCTGCTCCCAAAAAAAAGCAAGGGACAAGAAAAAGAATGAGTCATGTAATCGGAATTGACCTGGGAACCACATACTCCTGTGTAGCGTACCTGGAAGGTGGGGAGCCGAGAGTTATCCCCAATCTGGAGGGGCTCCCCACTACACCTTCCGTGGTAAGCTTCACCCAGAGCGGGGAAGAGCTCGTTGGGAACCTTGCCCTGCGCCAGGCCATTACAAATCCATCCAACACGGTATCTGCCATCAAGCGTCTCCTGGGCAAAAAATTCGACTCACCTGAAGTCCAGGGGGTCATGAAGAAGATTCCATACACCTTGTCTGCGGCGCAAAACGGTGATGTGGTGGTCATGGTGGAGGGTCGGGCCATTACTCCGCAGGAGATCTCGGCCAAGATTCTCGCCTATCTCAAAAAATGTGCGGAGGCCTATTTCGGAGAATCCATTTCTCAGGCTGTAGTCACTGTCCCGGCCCACTTCGACGACCACCAGCGCCAGGCCACCAAAGACGCGGCCAGGATTGCGGGACTCAATGTCATGCGTGTGATCAACGAACCCACTTCGGCCAGCTTGGCGTACGGATTGGACAAGAAGATCAACCAGACCATCGCCGTCTATGATATCGGAGGAGGCACCTTCGACATCACGTTGATGGAGATCAATGACGGCATTTTTCATGCTCTTGCGACCAATGGAAACACTTTTCTGGGGGGAGAGGACTTCGACAACCGGATCGTGGAATGGGTGACCGAGGACTTTCACAAGGAACACTCTGTAGACCTGACGAAGGACAAACTGGCCCTCCAGAGGATTAAGGAAGCTGCAGAAAAAGCCAAGCGGGAGCTTTCCTTTACCATTGAAAGCGAGATCAACCTTCCCTTTATCTGTACTGATGAATCTGCCTCGAAGCACATCCAGACGCTGCTGACGCGGAAAAAGCTGGAGGAACTGACAGGCGACTTGATCGAAAAGACCTTTCCGTTCATCGAACAGGCCCTGACTGACGCCGGGAGCGGCCCGGACAAGATAGATGAGATTATTCTAGTGGGCGGGCAGTCCCGCATGCCGTTGATCAAGAAAAAAATCGCCGAGTTCTTTCAAAAAGAGCCGGTCGAGCATCTCAACCCAGATGAAATCGTGGCCATGGGGGCCTGCATCCAATCCTCCATCCTGCAGGGAAATATGACCGATCTTGTTGTCCTGCTGGACGTCACCCCTCTCTCGCTGGGCATCGAAACGGAAAACGGACGATTCACCAAGATCATAGATAAAAATACCACCATCCCCACCAAGAAGGCCATGGCGTTCACCACGGTGGAGGCGAACCAGCGGCGAGTCCGAGTACACGTGCTCCAAGGTGAGGACGATTTTGCAGAACACAACATCTCGCTCGCAGTCTTCGATCTGGTGGGGATCGCACTGGCCCCGGCTGGGGTACCCCAGATCGATGTCAGTTTCGAGATCGATGCTGACGGGCTGGTACGGGTCTCAGCCAGCGATGTTTCCACTGGGCGGAGCCAGAATATCGAGGTCAAGTCCTCATCCGGCTTGACCCCGGAAGAAGTCAACAAGCTCATAAAGAGATCAAATGACACCGATGAAAAGGCCGATATCGATGAGCAAGCGTGACGCCTATGAGGTACTGGGCGTCTCTCGTGATGCCTCTCCTGATGAAATAAAAAAGGCTTACAGACAAAAGGCCATGCAGTTCCACCCGGACCGGAATCCCGGAGACCCGGAGTCCGAGGAGAACTTCAAGGAAGCGGCAGAGGCCTACAGCGTCCTGGCGGATCCAGAAAAGCGAGCCACCTATGATCGCTTTGGGTATGGCGGCCTGAGGGGAGAGGATTCCAATGGTTTTTCGGGATTCAACTCCACCATCTTTGCAGATTTTGAGGATATCCTGGGTGATTTCTTCGGTTTCGGTCTGGGCGACCTCTTCGGGGGAGGGACACGCAGGAGGCCGGGGCAGCCCACTCAGGGGCGGGACCTGCTCCTGGAACTGGAGATCACCCTGGATGAGGCCGCGTTCGGGGTGAAAAAAGAAGTCAAGATCAACCGGACGAAACACTGTCCCGACTGCCGGGGAAGTGGGCAGAAGCCGGGAGCCCAGCGGGCCACATGCCCTCAATGTCAAGGAAGGGGCCAGGTCCGTTATCAGCAGGGCTTTTTTGCCATTGCCAGACCCTGCTCGCAGTGCAGCGGTATCGGACAGATCATCACTTCGCCCTGTGAAAACTGCCAGGGCCGCGGCAAAATGAAGGAGAAAAAGACCATCAAAATCACTGTCCCGGCCGGCGTGGATACGGGGATGAAGCTGCGTGTCGAGGGAGAAGGCGATGCGGGCGACAACCGAGGACGCTCAGGCGATCTTTATGTGGCCATTCACGTAAGGCCGCACAAGTATTTTGAACGGGAACACGACAATCTGATCTGCCAGGCTTCCATATCGTTTCCCAAGGCTGCCATGGGGACACGTATCGAGATTCCCATATTTGAAAGCAAAGAGATCCTGAACGTGCCATCCGGAACCCAATCCGGTGAGGTGCTGAAACTCAAAGGGAAAGGCCTCCGAAACGTCAACAACCACCACAAGGGAGACCTGTTTGTCAGAATCAATGTAGAGACACCTCGGAACATGTCCAAAAAGGAAAAGCAGATGCTCCGATCATTCGCTGAATCCCGGGGCGAGGATCTACACGCAGTTGAAAAAGGCAGCATCAGCAAGATCAAGAACCTGTTTCGTTGACCACAGCGGTTTCATCCAACCTATTCTTTGTATGCTAGGATCCAGATCCGATCCTCCGACGTTCTCTTGGAAGGCGATGAGCAACATCATGGGAGACGGGGCAAAAAACCGAAAATGAGATCTTGATCCTGGTGGGGGCAGAAGGAGGCTGGACAAACAGAGAGGCAAAAGATATATTGGAGCGTGGCTTTTGAGGCGATTTCTCAGGGAGAAACCATCCTGAGGGCCGAGACGGCTGTAATCAGCAGCCTGGTAATCTTGACTCAGTTCTGGGAATGAACGCATGTTTCTGGCCGGACAAAAAGTAGGAAAGTACCAGATTCTCCGCTCCCTGGGCAGCGGAGGTTTTGGGGCTGTATTCCTGGCAAAAGACACTTGGCTTAACATCCTGGTCGCTATCAAGGTCCCTCATAAACAGACAATGGAGCTCTTCAAGCTGCTCAAGGAGCCCCGGTTGCAGGCTGCCCTCGATCATCCCAACATCGTCCGCATGATCGCGGCCGAGAAAGAGAGCAAGATCTTTTTCATGGTCATGGAATACATCAAGGGCCGATCCCTGGAAAAAGTCCTGGATGAAAAAAAAATCCTGTCCTGTCCACAGGCGACAGAATATGTTCTGCAGATGGTCTCGGCCGTGAGCCATGCCCATGCCAGCAAGATCGTGCACAGAGATCTCAGGCCCTCCAACATCATGATCGCAGACCAGGACGGCAAGGTCAAGATCACCGATTTCGGCACCTCGGTCTGGCTGCACAATGTGCCTTACGCGTCCACACGCATCGGTTCGCCTCCATACATGGCGCCGGAACAGTTTCAGGGAAAGGCGACCTTCCGCTCAGATATCTACTCTATCGGATGCGTGTACTATGAAATGCTGATCGGGCGGCCGCCCATCTTTGATCCCGATCCTTTTAAGATCCTGGAAAAGGCCAAGCAGGGCAAGATCACACCCCCTCGAATTCGGAACACGCACATTCCCAAGGAAATCGACCGAATCATCATGCGATGCCTGTCGGCTAAGGTCGAGGACAGATACCAAACTCCGGAGGAAATCGTCAAAGAGATCTCCCGCTTCAAGGGCACAGACTCCAAGAAATCCGAGATAGAAGATATCCGGGGCCGCATCCAGGCGCGGGAGAGCCGTATGAACCACCGGTGCTGGAACTGTCGCAAGCCCCTCCCATATAAGGCCTCCCAGTGTCCTTATTGTGGGGAAAAGGTAGAAACCCTTTGATCCGAAAGGAGAGTGTATGAGCCCTTTTACCGAGAGTCTCAAGGTCTGGAAAAACGGTAAGGTTATCCCTTGGAATGAGGCCCAGGTACACCTTGCCTCGCACGTCATCCATTACGGGAGTTCCATATTCGAAGGTTTTCGGGCCTATAGGAATTCCCGAGGCACTGCCGTATTCCGCTTGCAGGACCATACGCGCCGTCTGTACAACTCGGCCAAAATATACAGGATGAAAATCCCTTACAGCCAGGATGAACTGAACCAAGCCATTATCCAGATTATCCAGGCCAATGGTTTCCAAGAATGTTATGTGCGTCCGATCGTGTACCGTGGCTACGGCTCTCTGGGAGTGAATCCTTTCCCCAATCCGGTGGAATGCGCTGTCCTGGTGTGGGAGTGGGGGAAATACCTCGGGGAAGACTCTCAGGAAAAAGGTGTGGATGTTAAGGTTTCCACCTGGCACCGCATGGCTCCTAACACTCTTCCGGCCATGGCCAAAGCCGGCGCCAACTACATGAACTCTCAGCTGATTAAGATGGAGGCCAAGCTCGATGGGTACGCGGAGGGGATTGCCATGAATGCCCGCGGTGAGATCAGCGAAGGCAGCGGCGAGAACCTATTTCTCGTGCAGGATGGTTGTCTCTGGACGCCGCCGCTCTCCACCTCGATCCTGCCGGGGATCACACGGGATTCGGTGATCAGACTGTCTCGGGAACTTGGAATCCCTGTGAGGGAGGAAGTCATCCCCCGGGAGATGCTATACATTGTGGATGAGGTGTTTTTTACCGGGTCTGCGGTCGAGGTCACGCCTGTTCGCACTATCGACAAGATCGTAATAGGAAACGGAGTTCGTGGTCCGGTCACCCTGCGGCTGCAGAGCGCGTTTTTCGAATACATTAAGGGAGAAAGAGCGGACGATTATAGCTGGCTGACCTATATCTAACATCAGCCCGCGTCCCAACCATTGGAATCCAGGAGCGACTAAATCTTCTCCGAGAGGTTTCCTTCAACGCAGGGGAGAAAAAGGACCTGACAAAAGCGGCGAAACAGTCTAAACTTATCAAAGAGTGAACAATTTGGTTTTTACAGAGTGAGTTTTGAAAAGCAATAAAAGAAAACGAACGTATTTCCCAAACGGAGGGAACCATGGATATTGATGAACTCTTAAAAATCGCCATTGAGAGCGATGCTTCGGACCTCCATGTCAAAGCCGGGAACTATCCTCTCATCCGGGTTCACGGTCAGCTCCAAGCCCTGTCCAATTTTCCACGCCTGAGCAATGAGAATACCAGGGAACTTGTGGATCAGATCACCAACGATTTCCAGAAGGAATCCTTGAAAGAGGAGATGGACCTGGACCTGGCCTACAGCCTGGCCGGATTTGGGCGCTTCCGGGGGAGCATCTACCAACAGAGGGGCTCGATGGCCCTCGTGCTCCGAATCATACCGCTCGAAGTTATGTCGATCAAGGAGCTGCTGCTGCCGGAGACTCTGGAATCGATTGCCATGGAGCAGCGCGGGCTGGTGCTGGTCACCGGGACCACGGGCTCAGGAAAGAGCACGACCCTTGCTGCCATGATCAATCATATCAATGAGAGCCGCACGGAGAACATCATTACCATCGAGGATCCGATCGAATACCTCCACCGCGACAAACAAAGCACTATCAGTCAGCGCGAGGTAGGGATGGATGTCATGTCGTTTTCCCGGGGCCTCCGGGCTTCACTTCGTGAAGACCCTGACATCATCCTGCTCGGAGAGATGCGGGACCTCGACACCATTGAAACGGCCCTGCTGGCTGCAGAGACGGGTCACCTGGTGCTGAGCACGCTTCACACGACAGATGCAGCAGAAACCATCAACCGCATTATCTCGGTCTTCGCACCCCACCACCAGCGTCAGGTTCGCCTCCAGCTGTCGAGCATCCTGAAAGCCGTAGTATCCATGCGCCTGATCCCGCGGAAAGAAGGAGGCGGACGAGTTCCTGCGGTCGAGGTCATGATCAACACGCCTTATGTAGCCGAGTGTATCCATGACCGGGACAAGACCGTATTGATCCGGGATGCCATTGCCTCGGGTGTCTCCCAATATGGAATGCAGACATTCGACCAGTCCATCTATCAGCTCTACAAAGACGGCTACATCTCTTATGAGCAGGGCCTGCGCTACTCCTCGAGCCCAGACAATTTCAAGCTCAGGGTGATGGGGATCCGGTCGACCCTCGATGTCGCGCTTGAGGACATGGAAAAGGAAATGAGCAAGATCGATCGGGAAGAAAAACCCGAGAAAAAGTTCGACGACGATTGATGAAGACACAGGATATCCGGGAAGCATTCCTGGATTATTTCGCACGGAAGGGCCACAAGGTCGTAGAGAGCTCAGCCCTCCTGCCCCAGGACGATCCCACGCTTCTGTTCACCAATGCGGGGATGAATCAGTTCAAGAATGTCTTTCTGGGACTCGAGAAAAGGAGCTACACACGGGCCGCATCGGTCCAGAAATGCATGCGTGTCAGCGGCAAGCACAATGACCTGGAAACCGTAGGTAAGACCGGCAAGCACCACACGTTCTTCGAGATGCTCGGCAACTTTTCCTTCGGTGACTATTTCAAGCAAGACGCTATCGCCTTTGCCTGGGAGCTCATGACCGAGGTGTTCCGCCTGCCTGAAGAGCGCCTCTATGCCACCGTTTATGTAGACGATGACGAGGCCTTCGCCGTATGGCAAGGGGAGATCGGCCTCCCGGAGAGCAAGATCTTCCGGATGGGGAAGGAAGACAACTACTGGAGCATGGGGGAGACAGGCCCCTGCGGTCCGTGTTCGGAGCTCCATTATGACCTGGGAGCTGAGTTCGAGGATGGGAGCCCTGAGGACCTGATCCGCTCCGGCAGCGATCGTTTTGTCGAACTCTGGAACCTGGTGTTTATGCAGTTCAACCAGGAGGGCGACGGCCGGATCGAGCCCCTCCCATCTCCCTCGGTGGATACGGGGATGGGCCTGGAGCGCATGGCCGCCGTGCTGCAGGGGAAAACCAACAATTTCGAGACCGATGTCTTCGTGCCCATTATCGATGCCGTGGGTGAGATTATCGGCCGCGAGCTCCCCGCACACGATGAGTCGGATGTCGCTGTGCGTGTCATAGCCGACCACATCCGCGCTGTGTCTTTCCTGATCGGTGACGGCATCATGCCAGCCAACGACGGACGCGGCTATGTGCTGCGACGTTTACTCCGCCGTGCCTTTCGTGCCGGCAATTCTCTGGGATTGGATGAGCCGTTTCTTTACAACCTGGTGAGTGTGGTCTGCGATATTATGAAGGATGCCTACCCGGAGCTGCTGAACTCTGCATCCTATATCTCCAATATCTGTCGTGCCGAGGAACAGCGCTTTGCCTCTACCCTGACATCCGGTCTCAAGGTATTTAATCAGTATGTGGCGGCGGTACGCGGAGAAAACCGGTCCGCTGTCCCCGGCGATAAAGCTTTTAAGCTGTACGATACCTTCGGTTTCCCCCTTGACCTGACCCGTGAGCTGGCGGAAGAAGAAGGCATGACCGTGGATGAAGACGGTTTTCAGAGCGAGCTGGAGGAACAGCGAAAACGCGCCCGGTCAGCCTGGAAAGGTGAAGAGCGGCAGCAAGCGCTGACGGCCTACAATTCGTTAAAAGTCCACAGTACTCGTTTTGTGGGATATGATCTGACCCGGCTGGCCGACGCTGAGGTGGTCGCGCTGATGAAGGACGGGCTCCAGGCCTCCGAACTCCGGGAAGGGGATGTGGGGGAAGTCTTTCTACAAGAAACGCCGTTCTATGCAGAGTCTGGGGGACAGGTCGGCGATATCGGCGTCTTGAAGAATCCACACTTCTCTGCGCTGGTCGAGAACACCGTTGCCCCCCTCCCGGAACTGATTTCTCACAGGATCCGTATCCTGTCCGGGAGCGTTCGAGTGAACGACAGAGTGGAGGCGGCGGTGGATGCGGGCAGGAGACAGGCTATACGCAAGAACCACACGGCTACCCACCTCCTGCATGCCTCGCTCCGGCAGATCCTGGGGGACCATGTGAAACAGGCCGGCTCTCTGGTAGCCCATGACCGGTTTCGGTTCGATTTCACACATTTTTCTTCCTTGAGCTCCAGCGAGAGGCATGGGATTGAAGCTCTGGTTAACAGCAAGGTGCAGGAAGCCATACCGGTCCTCACTGAGGTGACCTCGCTGGAAGAGGGCCTCGCGTCCGGCGCCATGGCGATATTCGAGGAAAAGTACCGGGAGCAGGTGCGCGTGGTCGTGATCGATGAATTCAGCCGTGAGTTGTGTGGTGGCGTGCACGCCCACAACACCGGAGAGATCGGATTGTTCAAGATCGTTTCTGAGAGCAGCATTGCCGCGGGGATGCGGAGGATCGAGGCGGTCACCGGAGAGTCAGGCCTGCACTATGTTCAGGAGAACGAAGACCTGCTGGAGGACGTGCAGGCCTCGCTGAGCTCCGGCCGCGCGGACCTTTTGACGCAACTGGAACGGCTCAAGAAATCGCTTAAGGAAAGTGATAAGGAGATCAAATCCCTTCGGCAAAAGATTGCAAACCAGGATTTTCAGGAGGAGAAAGAAGAGGTCCGCGACGTCGACGGGATCTCCGTTCTCACGAAGCAGGTCCAAGGGCTGGAAATGTCAGAAATGCGTGAGCTGGCCGATGTCTTCAGGCAGCGCTTGGGATCGGGCGTTG
>JBGUED010000062.1:0-9353 GCA_041821525.1 Candidatus Aminicenantaceae bacterium
TGTGCTCCGATCTGAGAAACAGCGTGTTCTTCGTCCGGGCCAAGATAAAGGAGTTCAGGCATGCCTGCCCACCACTCCCCATCTTCCCTGCTCTCAAGCGGTGATTGCATGGGATCCGTCAATTTCCACCAATCCCTGGTGACAGGATCATCCGCTATTTTCTGCATGTCGCTTGGGTAATCGCTCCCGACATATTCATAGTAAGAGAACAGCATGCCCTCGCGCAGGAAAATGGAGTAATTGCGGATATTTGATTCCCGAATGCGCTCGAGAACGGCGGGAAAGGTGTATTTGTGCAGGATGATGTAGCGCTCCTCATACTCGGGCAAAAGCCCTATCAGGCTGCCGTATCTCCGCTGTTTTTCAGTATTCTTAGCCATGAAATCCCTTTCTCGCGAAGTGTCTAGCTCGGAGCCCCATCCACGTATCCCGGTTGCATCCAGGGCAGGCTGTGTCCTGCCAGGAACGGCGCCAGCGCCCGATCCATGTTTTCCATCTCTTCGGCGCCCATCCGCTTGAAATCCCGTGCCATGCGAAGATTCTTCTGAAGGACTTCCAGACCATCCGTGCCGATGATGGCGGCATGCCCATGCTCCAGGCTGAGAGCATAGCGGATGAGATCGTCCGGATCGAGGTCAGGCACGGTTTCTCTCGGCCGGATCACTTTCATCAAAAGGATCCCCATGCCCTTACTTGCAGCCGCAGGTATGGCCCGATTTTCGAAATCCTCTTTGCCCTGGGTTTGATGGTTGAGCGCGATGAGCATGGTGTCGAAGGAAAATCGCTCTACCATGGCGGTCATGGCCGCTGCCGAGGCATGTCCCGTGAATCCGATAAAGCGTGCAATTTTCTGTTCCTTAGCTTTTTTCACCACCTCCAGAACACTGTTCGCCGCTCCGATGCGGTCTACATCCTCCAGTGAATTTATGCTGTGCACCTGGAGAATATCGAGGCGGTCGGTCTGCAGGCGTTTGAGGCTGTCCTCCAGCTCCTGCATGGCCCCGTCATAGCTCCGCTCAGAGAGCTTGGTAGCTAAGAAAACCCGGTCGCGGTGGTGTTTGAGGACGCGGCCCAGGCGTTCCTCGCTGCAGACATTGTCATAGACATAGGTGTGTGCCGTGTCCCAGTAATAAAAGCCGTGATCCAGAGCATGATTGAGGAGCTCATCGCTCTTCTCCGGTTCCTTGACGGTACAGAAGCGGCTTCCGGCCCCGAAAACAATGATCGGAATGCGTACCCCGGTCTTCCCCAGGACGCGGGTCTGAAGGCCCCGGGCGTCAAATCCGGACTGGGCTCCTGCGAATGCGTCTGCGGACAAAGAGCTACCCAGTGCGGCTGTGGCAACCGCGCAGGTTCGCATGAAAACGCGTCGATCCATGGTCTTAGGATCCTTCATCCTCGTCCTCCTCTTTGGATTTTCCCCAAAGTATGATGTTATCAAAACTTCCTGTATCGTCAAAGGAGCCTATACCGGCCCGGCCGTGCCCCAAGGTGGTGTCCCTGGCGTTCAGGATGGGAGACTGCATATCGTCCAGATAGGCCCGGATCTCACCGGAATCTGCATCGTACCAGACCTTGAAATCGTGATACTCCCGGTCGATCAGGCGGGCGGTCGACTCCCCGGCCGGCTCCAGGTTGATCTTTACCCGGTCGCTGCCGTTTACCAGGCCGATGATGTTGTGGAGCCCGTCACTCGAGGCCGAAAAATGCACGTAATAGAAATGCGTAGGGTCCTGGAAATGGAAGATCACGACCAGATCCCGGTTGGGATTGTCCGTTTCTGCCAGGCAGCGGAGCTGGCCGGTCATCACGAAGCTCGTCACGTCATGGTTTCTGAGCAGGGCCCAGGACGTGGGGGCCCGGACCTCACCGGGCGGCCCTGGCGCCAGCAGATGCAGGGCCCCGTCTCCGTTCGCTTCCCGGACCTCCCAGTTTTCCGGGATCTGAAGGTCCCAACCCGTGGGTTGTTGATCATGAAAGGCATCCACTTCGAGGAGATCCAAATCAGAATACATGTCTCCTCCCCTTTCCTGGAACGTAGTTTCGACCATAATCCCTATGGCCGGTGCGATGGGGACCACAACCTCATATTGGGGCCTGCGCGGACGGTCCAGGGAGGGTGCGATCTCTCGGAGCCATGCTTCGCTCGCCTCCCCTTCGACATCGTAAAGGTCCAGGACATGCAGGCCGATGCGAGCCAGTTCCGACACTTCCTGAGACAGGGGGATCAGTTCCTCCAGCAGGAATGTGGTCTTCAATTGAGGGAGCAGGAGATCGTGGTTTATACGCCACAAATTCAGGCTTTCGCGAAGGTAGCCTCGATTCTCGCTGCGTGCAGAAGCATTATACTGCCACGCATCCACCCGATCTCGAAAATCCTGTGACACCAGACTCTCAGGCCGGGCCGCATCCACCAGGCGATTGAACGGAGTCTGCTGAGTGTACTCCCTCGTGCCTGGACGAGTGTAAAACTTGACGGGCTCTACCAGGTCTGCCAAGACCTTGAGACGATCGATGGGACGGTTTCCGGTCAGGCGCCGCAGCATGGGCAGGTAATTGGAGCTGTGCCGGAGGCCCAGCCACTCCAGTCTTTGACTCGTCACTTGGAGGCGCCTGTACATGTCCTTTACATCGGAGGAGGCGTCTCGCGGAGACCAGAAGCGTTCAGCAATGGCGGCCAATCGTGGCCAGATCCGGGAGTCTATGGTCTCGGGATTCACAAACTCGGACCACATGCACGCCTCACCCCCCAGGATGCGTCCTCGTTCTTCATCTGTGAGAGAATCGGCCTGTTCGGCCAGGGGATCGACTCCATAGTGATATCCCGCCGACAGTATGAAGTCCAGATAGTATCCATTGGAAAGGATGCCCAAATAACCCTCCCTGGAAGTCTTAGCCAGGGATTCCTGTCCCCGCCAGCTCTGGACCACGGCATCCTTGGGCAGGTCAGGGTGGAAGATTTCGTCCCACCCCACCATCTTTTTCCCGTATTTTGTGAGCGAGGAGAGGATGCGGCGGTTAAAATAGGCTTGGAGATCATGATTGTCCTGCATTCCGTGCGTGCGTTTAAAAGCCGTGATCTCCGGGCTGGCATCCCAGTGCTTGCCGTTGACCTCATCTCCTCCGATGTGAAAATAGGCATCCGGGAACAATCCGGCCATCTCCTCGATGAAACGATCGAGGAAGTCATAGGTCTCCTCCCGTGAGGGATCTATGCAAGCGTCCATAACCCCCCAGTGTCTCTTGATACTGTAGGGGCCGGGCCGGCTGGCCAGCTCCGGATACCCGACGAACCAGGCGGTCGTGTGCCCTGGCATGTCGAACTCCGGCACTACCCGGATGCCCCGGTCGCGGGCATAAACGATGATCTCCCGGATCTGATCCTGTGTGTAGTACAGGCCGTCGGATCCCAACTCGTGCAGCCGGGGAAACCGCCTGCTTTCTACGCGGAATCCCTGGTCCTCGGAGAGGTGCCAGTGCAGGACATTGAGCTTGACCGCAGCCATCCCGTCCAGGTTGCGCTTGATCACGTCCGGCGGTATCCAATGACGGCAGGCATCGATGAGCAGCCCCCTCCAGGGAAAGCGGGGCCGATCCTGGATCCTGACGACCGGGACTTGGAACGCCTCCGGACCCGGCTCCACCAGCTGGAGGAATGTCTCCAGACCGTGCAGAATCCCCAATGGATTGGGCGCACGCAGCGATGCCCACTGCTCCGAGATGTCCAGGGCATAGGACTCATCTGACCAGGGAGATTGCACCGTTTCCCCCGGTCCCTCACAAAGGAGCGTGAGGACCGGCTGTTCCGGCATCAGCTTCTGCATCTGATCCAGTGGGAGACCGGTCCGGAGGCTCAGCTGTGCGATCATCCTTTCGACCGCCCGGGTGAGGCGCGGCTCCCAGTACCCCTCACCGGATACGCTGAATCCCGGTTCGATCGACAGAAACCCCTCCCCAATGCCCATTTGCAGAGGGACGGGCATAAGGTTGTGGCTCTTGGGAGGGGATTGATCAGCGGGAAAAGGCAACGCGATGCAGACAAAACAGAACACAGCCAATGCCAAAATAAACCAAATAAAACCGGGTTTCATGAGTCCTCCTCAGGTCATCGCGTTAAAAATCGTGCTGCTAGCAGACCGTTACTTCCAATCCCACCGGATTGATGGAATACTCGAAGAAGCGCGCCAGCGGATTGGGCGGATTCGTCTCCAGATCCCTTCGGGCGGCGGCCGCATTTTCCGCTGATTCACACACCACCAGCAGGAATCCTCCGCCCCCTGCTCCCAGGAGTTTGGCTCCAATCATATAGGGCCGGAAGCGTTCAAGGATTTCCTCGACAGCGGGATTGGAAGAGTCCGGATCGATTTGCTTGTTCAGTTTCCAGGCCAGGTCAATAAGTTCTCCAAAACGCCCCATGTCCTTCCGGGACATGGCATCTGCGGCCAGCGGCGGATAGCCATGCAGCCTGGACAGAGTGTTCAGAGAGGAGCGGTCGCGGTCCAGATAGTGCCCCACCACATTGCGCAGGATGTTTCTGGCCAGGCGGCGCATTCCCGTGTAATACAGCACTGTCTGTCCGTTGTTCATTACAGGATCCAGCACATCGGCCGGCACATAATGGATGCGGGGATCCGGGACCAGGCCCGGCTCCGTGGTGATCATCTTCACACCGGGCAGGGAGCCGCCTATCTGGTCCTGCCATCCTCCGCCTGTGGTCAGTTCCTGTTCCAGCTGCAGGACCGCATGGAAGAGCTCCCGGTCGGTCAGATTCCGGCCCGAAAGGCGGGCCAGTGCGGAGATCAGTGCCGCCCCCATGATACTGGAGGTCCCCAATCCGCTTCCGCTGGGGATGGCCGCCAGGGTGGTCAGCTCGATCCCACCTCCGAACTTCCGAAGCAGGCTCGACAGATCCTGGACTCCGGGGGGCCACTCTGCCCGGTCCGGAGCCAGTCCGGAGAGGGCCAGCGCGGCCTTAGCCAGCCCAAAGGCACCGGTGGGCTCCCTGTAGTCCAAGAGCTCCTCGAACGAACTCACAATGATGCGTGTGCCGTGGTCAATGGAGGTGATCCGTATCTCTGTCTCCTCGATGATCCGCACATAGACCTGGATGGGGGGCTGGCCGTTCAAGTCCACGGCTGCGTTGATGACACAGCCTCCGTTCTCCAGGGCATAGGGCGGCGTGTCGGTCCACCCCCCGCCGATGTCCAGGCGGGCAGGGGCGCGTGCCCAGACGATCTCATCTGATCGCAGGGCGTTCCGCGGATGCGTACTGAACGGCGGAGTGCTCATCACGATGGTATGACCCAAGTTAAGAAATGCGGTGTCCTGTGCCTGCCTGCACCACGCCGCAGGATCTCCACTCGTCAGGGCACCGCCTCCGAGCCCAACATCCTCGAGCTTCAACTTTTCCGTGTCCGTGAGTTCTGAGAGCACAACGGGCCAGATCCGAATCCAGATATCCGGGCCGATTTCAGAAAGGTCCAGAGTCCCAACCGCAGACGCAAGGGTATGGATGATCCTGGAAAAATCCAGCCGGTCCAGGCCCCCGGTTTCGTTCCGACCGCCGAGAGAACGCAGGGCCTCCCGGACAAAACCCGTCAGCCAGTCCCGCAGGTTCTCCAGGTCCATTCCTTTTAAAATAAATGCCAACTCCCGAGCGGACAGGCCTTCCCTCGAGCGGAGGATACGCCTCAGGGAGTGAAAGACCTCTTCGGCACGAAAAGTCCAACGCCTCTGAATAAAATCTTCCTGATCGACGAGAGCCAGGATTTCATCTGCGCTGTAGCGGTCTGCCTCTCGCCACGCCCGTTTCTGCTCATCTGATGCCTGGTCGGGCTGCAGCATCCAGAGCCACTGCCTGAACTCGGAAGGAGAGCTCACGGCGGGAAAAAGACGGGCGTTCCAGAGAATATTTTCTAGGTTTCCGCCTTGGTTAGTGCCACTCCACAACATATCCAGAGATGCAGCAGTGGACGACAACCATTGTTCGATGGGCATGCCGCAGAATGTAGCGCCTTCTCCGCAACTTGACTTGAAATTATCGGATATGCCATACACCCGGGTAAACCAGACCGGCTTCCCGTCCCGGACTGTCCCTTTGAGCATGTCCAGGCAGGCTCCTCTTGGCAGCGAGAGAGGCTCGTCTATATCAGCACCGATCACAACGTTCTCCCCCTCCAAGTTCAGGTCTGCATCCAACCGGCATCCCTCCACCCAGACGGGACTCCCGATCACGGCAGCCTGTTTTTCTCTGTGGGTGTTCATGCACAGGCAGGCTTGGGCCTGAGTTCCGGAGTGCTGGCGGCGCAGCAGTTCTGTCCCGCTCTCAATGAGCTGGCGCATGGTCCCGAAATGGAGAAAACCGCACTCAGAGAGGCGGTGCGCATGGAACGGCACGTCTGATACAGCCTCGAACAAGGCTTGCAGAACACCTTGAGAAAGACGGACACCGCTGTCATGCATGTTCCGCAAGTAATCGCGGAAAGAGGCCTGCGTTCCCATGGCACAGCAGACCTCGCGGTAAAAATCCAGTCCCACGGCTTCGATCTCTTCCGCCACAGGACCGTGCCACTGGCAGGTCCCATCCGCTTCCGCCTGGGCCCCGGCCATATCCAACAGCCGGACAGCAATCTCGGAATCCAGGTTCATGACTCCTATATCCAGCAGGCTCCGCCCATATCGGTTCATAGTCCCAAGCCGCTCCTGTTCCTCAGGATCTGGTTTTTGGGCAAAACAGCGAACACGATCGGAATCTCCGGTAACGAACACGCCGTGATTCCGGGCCACTTCAGGCGCGACCCAGGTACCCAGGCCGGTTATGCCCTTGCTCCGGAATCTTACCTCCTGCGCATCGAACAGAAGGAGTACGTCGCCTGTGGTGATGACCGTCTGCCCCACACCCTGCTCGGGAGGGGGCAGTTCCAGATACACAGGCAGCAGCCGGTCGAACAGCGTCTCACCCAGAGCCGAATCGGATTCGCCAGGCACAGGGATAAAGAGTTTGCCGCAAGGGCCGTAAGCCGGGAGCCTGCGCGAATCCCCGCCGGCATGGATGATCAGGATGCGCAGTTCCTTGAGTACCCGGGACCAGGCTCCGGGATCGTTCTTCTGAGTCGTGGAAACCTCTGCCAACTCCCTCTGGAGCACGTTCATCCAGCACTGGACCGTGCTCCCCCCGCTCCCGATACGTTTTCCTCCTGGATCGGGAACGACCAGAACGTTCTTTATCCCTGAGAGAAATCCCAATGATCTTCGGGTTTCGAGGTGAATCCGGTAGGCCTCGGCCTGAGAGTCATTGGAGGCAGTGACGATGAGGTAATCCCAAGGATGAAAAACTGTGTTCATGGGGTTTTTTCGGCCCTGCGCGCTGCCTCCACCTGAGCTTTGACCCAGGGGTAGGTGTGGCCGATGCCTTCACGCAGCGAGAAGCGCGATTCCCAGCCGATAGCGCTGATGCGGTCATGACGGAAATTCCGGGCCTTGACCCCCACCGGGCCTTCGGCGTGTTTGACATGGACCTCTTTTTCGGCCACCTCGGCAATGACACGCACCAGCTCATTCACTGACACGTACTCCTGCCGGCCGATGTTGACACCGTCTTCCAAGTCGGAATGCATCAGGAGGTATATACCGTCCAGGAGGTCTTCGATGTAGGTGTAGGCCCGCATGGCCGTGCCGTCGCCCCAGATCTCGATAGTTCCCCCGTCTTCGATCTCAGCGATCTTCCGGCTGAGTGCAGCCGGTGCTTTCTCGCGGCCGCCCTGCCAGGTCCCCTCAGGACCGTAGGTGTTCTGAAAGCGGGCCAGGCGGATGACCATGCCGAAACGCCGGCCGTAAGCCATGGCCATGCGTTCCGCGTAGAGTTTCTCCCAGCCGTACTCGTTATCCGGGAATGCCGGGTAGGCCTCATCCTCTGAAAGTTCAGGCTCATCAGGCTCCATATCCCGGTATACGCAGGCTGAGGAAGAAAAGAAGTATCGCTTGACCCCGATCCGGGCACAGGCATCGGCCATGTGGACGTTGACCAGGCAGCTGTTGCGCATGATCTCGCACTCGGCCGCATGGATAAATCCCATGCCGCCCATGTCCGCAGCCAGCTGATACACCTCGTCGAAGGGACGCCCCTCCGGTGTGATCACGGCCCTCTCGCAGTTGGGCTGTTCCCTGAGATCCAGTTTCAGGAACTCATCGGCAGCACTCTCTGAGAACTCCGGATACTTGAGATCCACGCCCCGGACCCAATAGCCTTCTTTCTTGAGGCGTTTGACCAGGTGACTCCCGATAAAACCCCCAGCACCGCATACCAAAGCTGTTTGCATAGGATAGTCCTTTCAGCTCTTCCGTAATGAGTAAATATATATGGAAAGATATACCCCAATCCCGCTGATGAAGTCAAACCTCAGCGCGTTACCTTGTAGACGACGGATTCTCCGAATCCCGTGATCACGCGATAGTATCCGCTCAAGCGGGCATCTAGATCCGGATTGCCTGTGTCCACACGCAGGGGCGCGCTGTGCAGAGAGTGAATCTTGTGGGGCGTAGCGATGATGGAGATGTCAGACCGCTCCAGATGCACGAGAACCCGGGGACTTATCTGCTGATTGCCCCGGCCCAGGATATAGCCCTGCCCTCCGATAGGGGTTATGATCAGCCGGGTCCTGCCCGGCTCGACCAGAGACAGGAGCTGCGACTCATTGACATCCTGCGCCACCAGCGTCCGGTCTCTCACCACGTCCACCCCCAGAAGAGTGCCTTCCAATCTCATCTCCTCGAGTACGGCACGAGTGGTGGTTCCCGGTCCGATGATGTACTGATTATTCCGGTCCATGGAGCGGACGACCGCGGCGGCGGCAGCTTCCTGGTCACGTTTCTCATGGCCCGGGCTTCGCATCTTCTGCGCCTGGAGGCGCAGGCGGGCATAGGGCACACGCAGATAGCCGAACAACCGGGCAGAGAGGCGGCCTTCCCGGTATTCCTGTTCATCGATGTCCATCACCTCACAAGATCGGATCTCCCTTACCCTGTCCTGGAGAAACTCGGCTGCTACCTCCCCCCCGATCCCAGGATTTACGCTGAAAACCGCTGAATGGATCTTGACCCCAGCCGGAATCCCGAGCGTTACCGCGCCCTCCCCTATGGCCGTGAAGATATCCCGTGCCGTACCGTCTCCGCCCACGAACAGGAGGAGGTCCACTTTGGCTGCCAGCAGGGCCCTGGCGGCCTCGATGGTGTCCCGGGCTGAGGTCGAATCGTGGCTCACGGACGGGACAACCAGAGAGTGATCCAGTCCTGCAGAGAGGGCCGCCTCCTCCCCCATCGACCCCGGGCAGGTCAGCAGACGAAACCGGTTCTTG
>JBGUED010000063.1:0-9273 GCA_041821525.1 Candidatus Aminicenantaceae bacterium
CACCTCAAAGCGTTTCTGGTGGTCAGGGCCCCGAGTGGTCACCGTCTTGTAGACCGGGCCGTTGAAGTCGTCTCTCTGCAGGTGCTCCTGCAGGGCGGATTTGTAGTTGTTAATGACGAAGTCGTCCGTATCGATCTTCCGGATGAAATGGTTGAAATGCTCCATCAGAAAGCGGCGTGCTTCGTCGATCCCTCCATCCAGGTAGATGGCGGCAATGACGGCTTCGAAGGCTCCGGCCAGGATGCTCTTCTTTTTCCGGCCCCCGCTTTTCTCCTCGCCCTTCCCCAGGAGGATGCGCTTCTGGAGCCTGATGTTTTGGGCGCATTCATGCAGAGCCGAGGTGGAGCCCATGATGGATTTCAGCTTGGAGAGTCCCCCTTCGTCCAGTTCGGGGAAGGAATCGCAGAGAAAGTCTGCCAGGATGAATCCCAGCACGGAATCGCCCAGGAATTCCAGAACCTCGTTATCGTCGGCCCCGTCTTCCGACTCATAGGCGAAAGAACTGTGGGTGAGAGCCTGGGTGAGGAGCTGCGGGTCCTGGAAGGTGTAATCGATCCTGTCTTCGAACCTTTCGAGATTGGATTTCATGGGTAGATGATCCGGCCTCCCACGATGGTCATATCTGCTGCGCCTTTCAGCTTCCAGCCCTGGAGGGGAGAGTTGCGGCTCCGTGACCTGAACCTGTCCATATCCACAATCGTGTCCTGATTCAGGGCCAGTATGGTCAGATCGGCATCGGCACCGACCTCGATCTTTCCCTTTTCATCCAGGTGGAGTATGCGGGCGGGAACTGTGGAGAGCATCTCGATGAAACGCTTCAGCGGAAGGATCTTCTTGCGGACCAGCCGGTCCAGGATGAGGGAGACGGCGGTCTCGAGGCCGTTGATGCCGAAGGGGGCCAGGTCGAACTCGACCGCCTTCTCATCAGGGGAGTGGGGAGCATGGTCGGTTGCAATCACATCGATGGTCCCGTCGCGGGCGCCCTCCTGCAGAGCCCGGACATCATCCAGGCTCCTGAGGGGAGGATTGACCTTGAGGTGCGTGTCGTAGCCTTCCAGCAGGGAGTCGTCCAGGACCAGGTGGTGAGGCGCAACCTCTGCCGTGACCTTTACACCCCTGGCCTTGGCCTGACGGACCAGCTCGACAGAGCCGCGAGTGCTCAGGTGGGCTAAATGGATGCCGGCATCCGCTTTCTCAGCCAGAATGAGGTCCCGAGCGACCATAACCTCTTCGGAGGACGCTGGGATGCCCTTGAGCCCCAGGCGATAGGAGATCGCCCCCTCGTTCATCACGCCCTGTACGCTCAAGCTTTTATCCTCGCAGTGGTCGATGATCACGGTCCGGAACTGCCGGGCATACTCGAGGGCCCGGCGCATGATCTGGCTGTTGGCCACGGGTTGTCCGTCATCTGAGAAGGCGACAGCCCCTGCTGCCAGCAGCTCTCCCATCTCGGTGAGTTCCTCGCCTTTCTCTCCCATGGTGATAGCGGCGATGGGCAGGACGTTGACTACGGCGTTTTTCCTGGCTTCGCCCACGATATATTTGGTCACTTCCTGGTTGTCGTTGATGGGGGAGGTGTTGGGCATGCAGGCGATGGTAGTGAAACCGCCCCTGGCTGCAGCCAGAGATCCGGTTTTTATGGTCTCCTTGTGTTCATAGCCGGGATCCCTCAGATGGACATGCATGTCGATGAAGCCGGGAGCTACCACCTTATGGGAAGCGTCGATCGTCCTGGCCGCGTCGTCGTCGAGCTTGGTCTCGATCGCTATGATCTTTTTCTTTTCGATCAGGATGTCCAATGTTTCATCGGTCGCCGATGCAGGATCGATGACCCGGCCGTTCTTAATCAGTAATCTCACGCTCTTTTCCTCCTAACAGTAGGTAAAGCACGGCCATGCGCACCGAAACCCCGTTTTGCACCTGCTCCAGGATGACCGACCTGGCAGAATCCGCCAGGTCGGCGGAGATCTCCACGTCCCGGTTTATGGGCCCCGGGTGCATCAGGATGGCATCCCGCTTGGCGCGACGGAATTTTTGGGGAGTGAGGCTGAACAGTTCCCGGTATTCCCGGATGGATGGGAAGTAGATCTTCTTCTGGCGCTCCAGCTGGATGCGCAGCATCATCACCACATCGGCCCCGTCCAGCGCCCGATTCAGGTCGTAATCCACCTCGGCGCCCATCCCGGAGAACTCCCGGGGGAGGAGGGGAGGCGGCCCGACCAGCACTACGTGCGCGCCCAGCTTTCTCAGCAGGAGCAGGTTGGAGCGGGCCACGCGGCTATGCAGGATGTCGCCCACGATGACCACCTTCAGCCCTTCGATCTTCTTCCGATGCCGGCGGATCGTGAAGGCGTCCAGGAGCGCCTGGGTGGGGTGCTCGTGGGTGCCGTCTCCGGCATTGACCACAGCGGAGGAACAGAACGTGCTGATGAAGTGCGGGCTGCCCGAGCTGGCGTGCCGGATGACGATGGCATCGGTGTTCATGGCTTCAAGGTTGAGGATGGTATCCTTGAGGGTTTCACCCTTGGAGACACTGCTGGTGGACTTGCTGAAGTTGGAAATGTCCGCGCTGAGCCGCTTGGCGGCCAGCTCGAAAGAGCTGCGGGTGCGTGTGCTGGCTTCATAGAAGAGGTTGATGATGGTTTTTCCACGCAGCACCGGCACCTTCTTGACCTCGCGGGTGGAGATCTCGGCCATGGATTCCGCTGTGTCAAGAATGTGCATAATGTCGGACGCGGACAGCGGCTCGATCCCGAGCAGGTGTTTGTGATCGAATGCCACGGCGCTCTCCTAGTCCATCCCTGCGGGCTCTATGATCTGGACCTCGTCTTTGTCATCGATCTCTTTCATCTGCAGCTTGACTCGTTCCCGGTGTGAGGTGGGCAGGAATTTACCCACGTAATCGGATCGGATGGGCAGCTCCCTGTGCCCCCGGTCAATGAAGACCAGCAGCTGGATGGTCTTGGGACGCCCCAGGTCGATCAGGCTGTCCATAGCTGCCCGGATGGTACGGCCGGTGAAAAGCACGTCATCCACCAGAAGGACATCCTTCTTCTCGATGGAAAACTCGATATCCGTCTTCTTGACAACATGTTGTTCCGAGATGTCCGTGAAATCGTCACGGTACAGGGTAATGTCCAGTACTCCGACGGGCACGTCCACGTCCTCGATCTCTTTGATCAACTTGGCAATGCGTTTGGCCACGAACACACCTCGGGTTCGGATCCCGACGATGACGAGATTGTTGAGGTCCCGGTTTCGCTCGATGATCTCGTGCGCCATCCTCTGAAAAGCACGCCGGATCTTGGCAGAGTCCATGATCCTGGCTTTAATCTTTTCCTCCATCTGTATCTCCTTCCGGATTCCGGATCAGATTAAGGACTTAGAGGTGGCTTGTCCTGAAGAATCCGGCATGGCGAAGTCCTCCATAGAAATGCACTATCCGGGGTTAAAAGTCAAGGAGAGGGGGGAACGGGATGGCGGGCAAAATAGTGGCGGGCCTCCAGGAGATCCTCGCTGATCTGCTCACAGAGTTCATCCGGAGATCCGAAGCGCCGCTCGTCCCTGATTTTCTTGAGGAATCGGATAGAGATATCGGCTTCGTATATGTCCTGTGTAAAATCCAGAATGTGGGTTTCGATGCGGATCCCGTTCCGGTTAAAGGTCGGCTGGGTGCCCACGTTGGTGACAGAGGCATGAGTGCTGCCGGCGACTGTGGCGGTGGTCACGTACACGCCGTTGGGCACGATCTCGTTCCGGGTGGCGAGGTTGGCAGTGGGGAATCCCAGGCCCCGTCCCACGGTCTGGCCCCGGATGACCCGACCCTGGATCTCGTAGGCTTCTCCCAGCAGCCGGGCGGCTCTGGCAACCTCTCCGTTTCGGGTGAGGTCGCGGACAAAGCTGCTGCTCACTGTTTCCTCTTCCTCGATCAGGGAGGGCACTGGAAATACGTTCAGGGCGTATTTGCGCGCGAGCCGGCGCAGGAGGGCGGTGTCGCCCAGCCTGTCATGCCCAAATCGGAAGTTTTCGCCTACCACGATGACGTGGCTGTTGAGGCTCTCAATGAGGATGCTGCGCACAAACTCTTCTGCACTGAGGCGGGCCAGATTCCTGTCAAATGCGAGGATGTAGACGGCTTCCACCCCGAAGCGCTCCATCTTCTCCAGTTTCTGCTTCTCTGTCTGGAGGAGCTGGATCTTGCCGCTGCCCGTTACCTTGCCCGGGTGGGGCGAAAAAGTGAGGATCAGGGGCACGAGACCTTCTTCAGAGGCCTGGTGGGCCAGGAAGGACAGGATGCGCTGGTGGCCCAGATGCACGCCGTCAAAATTTCCGATGGCCACTGCGGCCGGGTCGGCAGGGCCGCTGCGATCGTCGGAACTGTGGAAGATCTTCATTTTATTATAACCGCCGTTCCCTTGTTTCCTGTCGTTGGGATATCCAGGTTAGCGGATCGGATTGACTCTTATTATGAATTAAGGAGAAAATATACACCAACTGAGAATAATGTTCAACTTGAGGAGACAGGAGTTGGCGATGGATGACGCGGAAAAGGCAGGAAGTCAGTTCGCGGAGCTTGTCCGCATACTGGATACATTGAGGGGAAAGGACGGCTGCCCCTGGGACCGAAAACAGGACGAAAAATCCCTCGTCAACTATTTCCTGGAAGAGTCCTATGAAGTGGTGGACTCCGTGTTCAATAAGAATCCCGCTTCAGTGGCCGAGGAGCTGGGAGACATGCTCATGGAGATCGTGTTCTTGGCCCGTCTCTACATGGAGAAAGGCGACTTCCACATGTCCGATGTGGTCGAGGGGATCAACCGGAAGATGATCCGCCGCCACCCGCATGTATTCGGGGAGTGCAAGCTGGCCGATGCGGATGAGGTCATGGCCTCCTGGAACAGGCAGAAGATCTCGGAGAAGAGCCGGGAGTCGCTCTACGACGGGATCAGCCCTTTCACTCCGGCCCTCCTGACCGCCTTCCAGATCGGCCTACGCGCCTCCCAGTACGGTTTTGACTGGAAGGAGGCGGATGATGTCATCGAAAAGATCAAAGAAGAGTCTGCGGAGCTCGTGGAGGCAGCCAGGGACAAGGATCCGAGGGACGTCATGGAAGAGATGGGGGACCTGCTCTTTGCCCTGGCAAACCTGTCCCGTCACCTGAGTGTAAATCCGGAGATTGCGCTCCAGTTCGCCAACCGCAAGTTCATCACCCGCTTCCGCTTTATAGAAGGGGAGCTCAGAAAGCAGGGGCGGGATATCGAAGGAGCTACGCTGGAGGAGATGGAAGAGCTTTGGCAAAAGGCCAAGGAGAAACGCTAGGAAGCGCTTTCTTTCCCGGCCTTCCGCAGCATCAGGCTGGCCTTGATGAATTCGTCGATGTCCCCATCCAGGACCTTATCCGCGTTCCCGATCTCGACGCTGGTCCTGAGATCCTTGATCATTCGATAAGGGTGGAGCACGTAGGAGCGGATCTGATTGCCCCAGGCGATTTCTGATTTGGAGTCCTCCAGCTTCTGCAGCTGTTCGTTTTGTTTCTTCTTCTCCATCTCATACAGGCGCGATTTGAGTACCTTCATGGCCGATGCCTTGTTCTTGTGCTGGGACCGTTCGTTTTGGCATTGGGTCACGATCCCGGACGGGAGGTGTGTGATGCGCACTGCTGAGTCCGTCACATTGACGTGCTGCCCTCCGCTACCTGAGGAGCGGTAGGTGTCGATGCGGAGTTCCTCGGGATTGATCTCGATGGCGATGTCATCGTCCACCTCGGGATAGACGAATACGGCGGCAAAGGAGGTGTGCCTCCGCTTGTTGGCGTCGAACGGGGAAATGCGGACCAGCCTGTGCACCCCGGACTCATGGTTGAGGTTACCGAAGACATAGTCGCCGGTGATACGGATGGTGGCGCTCTTGAGGCCCGCTTCTTCTCCGGGAGTCAGATCGAGCACCTCGGCCTTAAATCCCTGGCGCTCCGCATATCTCAGGTACATCCGCAGCAGCATCTGCGCCCAGTCCTGGGATTCGGTCCCCCCGGCCCCGGGATGGATGGTGAGGATGGCGTTGCGGGTGTCATCCTCACCCACGAAAAGAGTCTTGAGCTCTGCCGCATCGAGGATGCGGGAAAACTCAGCCAGCGCTCCTGCGAGTTCTTCGTCGACGCTCTCACCCTCACGGCCCAGCTCCAGCACGACCTCCAGTTCTTCTTTTGCGTTATAGATACGGGAGAAAAAGACGATTTTCTGGTCCAGCCGCTTCTTCTGCTGCTGGAGGGACTGAAACTTCTTCTGGTCCTTCCAGACTTCCGGGTTGGAGAGATGTTGGTTGAGGCTGTCAAGCTCGGAACGTTTCCGGTCTAGGTCAAAGAAAACCTCGGAGTTCTTCGAACCGGCCCATACGGTCCTTGATCTGGCTCTGAAGATCGGCAAAGGTCGCCTTACCTGTTTTATCGTTAGGATTTTTTGTCATGTCGCCTCTTGAGGATCATCGCCAAGATAAGGAATACGCCGCTCAAAGTCAAGCTCAACCAGGCCAGCCAGTCGCCGTAGCGGACATAGAAGGTCTCGCCTGACAGGGGGGTGATGCGGCCGGTGAGGACCGCCTCCGTGTTAAGCAAAGAACGGGACAGGACCCTCCCGTAGGGATCGACGACTCCGCTGATCCCGGTTGCGGCGCAGCGCAGGAGGAAGCGCCTGGTCTCCACCGCCCGGAGCGCTGCGATGCCGAAGTGCTGGTACGGAGCCCAGCTGCGGCCGTACCAGCCGTCGTTGGTGATGGTCACGAGAAAACGGGCACCTTTCTTCACAAATGTGCGCGCAAATCCGGGGAAGATGATCTCATAACAGATGGGGGAGCCGAAGGGCAGCCCCTCGAAGTCATGCAGGACATAGGAGTCGCCTGGTGTGAGTTCACCGATGGCGTGGGTAAAGTTGGCGATGAAGGAGAACAGGAATTTGTAGGGGGTGTACTCGCCGAAGGGAACCAGGTGCATCTTGTAATAGAAAGACAGCTCCGCGTCGGGCTTCAGGTTGACGGCTGTGTTGTAGAACAGGACCCCTCCCTCCGGTGCGTACGCGTTCTCGTTAGTCCCCAGGAGCATGGTACAGTCCTGCTCATGGGCAAAGGCAGTCAGCTCGCGCGTGAAGCGGGAGTAATAGGCATTACCGCAGGAGAAGCACAGCGGTACGGTGAGCTCGGACCAGATTACCAGGCGGGCTCCCTGGGAACAGGCCTGGCGGCTGAGGTCCAGGTGCTTCTGAAAGAGGGCGAAGGTCTCGTCCAGGTTATCGAGGTTGAATTCGACCTCAGGCTGGACGTTTCCCTGGATCACAGCTCCCGTGAAAGTCTCGGAGGTCTCCGGCACCTCGACCTGCAGAGTGAGCCAGCCTCCGGCATGGACCAGCAGGATGAGGCCCAGAACCACGAAAAAGGGCCCCCTTCGTCTCGAGACTATGGAAAAAACGAAACCGGACTGGAAGAGGACAAGCAGGAACGAAAGCCCGTAGACTCCGGTCAGGGCGGCGACCTGGATGAAGAGCAGATTCCGATACTGGGAGTTCCCCAGCAGGCCCCAGGGGAATCCCGTGAGTGCGTGAGTCAGGAAGTACTCCAGAGCGACCCAGAGAAATGCGGCCAGCACGAATGCGCCTCTGGGAAAAACGGCCCGCAGGCGGCAGAACACCGTCCCGAAAATACCCCAGAGGAGGGCCAGAAAAGCGGCAAAGAGCGCGAAGATCAGGGTGCTGAGGCCCCAGGGAAGGCCGCCGTAATGGGCGGGGACATCCTGGATCCAGTAAAGCAGGATCAGGTAGAAACCGAATCCGCCGCACCAGCTCAAAAAGAATCCACGTCCCGGTTTCTTTGAGGAAAGAACATAGAGGAGTGGGATGAGAGAGATCCATCCCAGAAAGAACAGGCCCAGTTTGGGAAAAGCCAGCGCCGTCAGGATCCCGCTGAGCAGGGCGAGGGCCGTCTCTCTAATATGTCTTTTCAAGCCGTCTCAAGGCCCTCAGCGCTGGATGATGAAGTAGTCGTTTGCCTTCTGGCCCTCGGTCTCGATCAGCATGGACTTCGCCTGCTGGGCTTCCGCTCTGGTAGTGTAGCCGCCGATGACGACACGGAACAGCTGCCGACTGTCGCTGCCTGAGGGGATGATGACCTGGCCGGGAAATCCCATGCTCTTGTATTTGTCCACCACGGACTCTGCCGAGTCCCGGCTGCGGAAGGCCCCGATCTGGAGGTAGTACTGCTGCGCAGCCGGGGTGGAGGCATTTTGTTTCGTGGGGGTGGAGGACGGCTTGGGGGCGGGCGGCTTCTTCTGGGCCGGCTGTGTCGTCTTCACCTGAGGCTGCGTCACGACCTCCGTTTTTTCTTGTCCCTGCTGCTGCACTGTCTCATGACCTTCCAGCTCCTGGCCGATCGTGTCTTTCTCCTCAGCCACCGGCTTAGGCTGCTCGGCTATCACCTCTTCGAACCGGTCCTGGGGAGACACCGGGGTTCCCGCCATCTCGGCCTGCTTCTTGCCGACGGAAACACCCAGGAGGAAGATTACGATCCCGACGATGATGATTCCCAGGAATATGAAGATCAGGACTGAGCTGGAGATCTGGAGTTCTCGGTAGTCTTTGTTTTTCATGTCCCCATTCTACTCTTTTTTTCCTCGCGAGGTAAATGCCTCCAGCAGCTCGATGGGGAGTGGAAAGAGGATGGTCGAGTTCTTTTCCGTGGCGATCTCGCTCAGAGTCCCCAGGAAGCGCAGCTGGAGCGCCTGGGGATTGCGGGAGATGATATCCGCTGCTGCCGTCAGTTTGTCGGCCGCCTGGAACTCTCCTTCCGCGTGGATTATCTTGGCCCGGCGATCGCGTTCGGCTTCGGCCTGCTTGGCGATGGCGCGCACCATGTTCTCCGGCAGGTCCACGTGTTTCATCTCGACCAGCTGTACCTTGATCCCCCAGGGATCGGTGTGCTTGTCGATGATCTCCTGGAGCTGGATGTTGAGCTTCTCCCGCTCGGACAGGAGCTCGTCCAGCGTGACCTCGCCCAGCACGCTGCGCAGCGTGGTCTGTGCCAGCTGTGAGGTGGCGAACAGGTAGTCCTGCACCTCCAAAATGGCGCCCTGAGGCTCCATCACCCGGAAATAGACCACGGCGTTGACGCGCACGGTCACATTATCCCTGGTGATTACCTCCTGCTGGGGGACATCCATGGTGACCACGCGCAGGTCTACCTTCATCATACGGTCGACGAAGGGGATGATCAGAAACAGGCCTGGCCCCTTGG
>JBGUED010000064.1:0-9245 GCA_041821525.1 Candidatus Aminicenantaceae bacterium
AACTCGCGCTCGATGGCCAGCGCCCGGCGGTAGTAGAAAAGGGCGGAGTCGAAGGCGGCGTAGAGGGCGGAGTGGTCGGCGGTGTGCTCGGCGGAGTGGTCGGTGGAGTGCTCGGCGGTGTCGTCGGTGAGGTCGAGGCGCCGGTGCGCGCCGGGGGCCAGATCCGTGCTCCCAAACTGATCCGGCGTGTTGATCCCCAGTACCCGGAACTGGCCCGCCAGGCCCGAGTGGAGGGCAGGGTCATCATCGAGGCCACCACGGATGCCTACGGCCGCGTGCAGTCGGTCAGGGTCCTGCGCTCCATTCCCCTACTCGATCAGGCGGCCATAGATGCCGTTCGCCAGTGGGTGTACGAGCCCATGCTCATCAACGGGAAACCGCGCGGCGTGATCTTCACAGTGACGGTGACCTTCAAACTGAGGTGATATAAGTGGACCTGAGGCCCAGCAGCCCGGGCCGGCTACACAGGAGCCGGACGGGTTGCTGGGTCACTTTCCTCTCGCTCCTTTCCGCATAACTCGTACATGGCTTGCGCTCCAATATCGATCTCTTCTCTGCCTTTTTAGATCAGTAAGCAAGAGACCACTTGGGGAATGGCCGGTATTTTGTGCTAGAATACAGTGTACTTCACACAAGGAGAACAGACATGCCATTGATCGAGATCCACATGCTGGAAGGCCGATCTGATCAACAGAAGCGGGCGCTCTTGGACGCGGTTACCGAGGCAGTACGCGGCTCCATCGACGCGCCTCTCTCCACCATCCGCGTCTGGGTCCAGGAGTTTTCGCCCCAAGACTACATGGTGGCGGGCGAAATCTACGCCGACAAGCAGTAAGAATAAAGGGGACAGGTACATTTAGAGCTCTAAATGTACCTGTCCCCTTTATTTATTGCACGATGCGGATGCGCGCATCATGTGCGATCGTGAAGTGGCCGTCGATCAGGACCTGGTTTCCGGCTTCGATTCCGCCGCCCGGATCGTCGGTGGGCAGCACTTCCGCGAACTCCTCATTCTCAAGGCCGATGGCAATATATTTCCACTTTGCCCGGTCATCCTCCACCACGAACACCAACTTCCTCTGGTTCCGGGTCAGAATGGCATCCTGGGGAACAAGCAGGCGATCGGTGTAGATCTCGGCTGCGATCTCCACCTCGGCATGCATGCCGGGCTTGACGGCCTGATCCACGTTCACCATCTCCACGATGACATTGCAGGTCTTGTCCGCCGGATCCACGATCGGACTGATCGCCTGCACGCGGCCCTTGAACACCTGCCCGGGATAGGCGCTGAACTTGAGATCCACCTCGCGCCCCACTTTCATCTTCCCGATCTCGCTTTCCAGGACCTTGGCATGGACCTGTACCCGGTCAATGTTGACAAGTGTGAATAGGTCAGTTCCCCCGGAAACATTCTGGCCTGGTGAGATCTGGATATTGGTGATGACCCCGGAGAAGGGAGCCAGGACCTTGGTCTTTTCCAGGGCCAACCGGGCCTGCTTGACCTGGATCTCGGCCTGCGTCAGGCCTTGAGAGACCTCCATGATCTCTTCCTTCTTGGCTCCGGATTTGATGATGTCGATTTCGAGCTGCCGGCTTCGCCGCTCGAAGTCCTCTTGAGAGATCATGCCTTTCTGGTACAGGTCGCTGATCTCCTCCAATTTCTTGGTCAAGGTCTGACCAGCCTGATCCGGCTCGGTCCCGGCCTGGACGCCTCCGGCAAACTGCTGCTCCAGTATGTACTTGGAGAGCCTTTCCAGCCGGATGGCTTCGCTGTTCTCCAGGCTCAATCGGGCCTCCCGGTCATCCAACTCCAGCAGGACCTGCCCCTTCTTCACCTTCTGGCTTTCCTTCACCAGGATCCGGTTCACCTTACCAGACACTTCGGCCTTCATGTCGACATACATGTTGGTGACCGCTTCACCAGGAGATTTGAGCCGGATGATCAGGTCGCCGCGCTTCACTTCTCCCACCTTGACGGGCAGGGGTGTCTCTGTGGCCTGCTGCTCGGGTTCGCTCTCCCCCTCCCCTGCTTCTGATTTCATGTCGACTCCCTTTATCACGAACACGTAATAGGCCGCAGCCCCCAGCACGATCAGGATCAATACGATGGTTAAGGTTTTTTTGGAAAACACCATGTCGCCCTCTCTTCAGATTTGTGAATTGGTCAAGCTCCGTAAATATATACCTGCCTATACACTCATACGTCTCATTCTTCTATACGTTTATCCGGGGCAGGAGTTTTTTCTCTGTCTTCCCGTCATACTGATAACTCCCGGCTCCCTCAGGTGGTTTCATTGCAGCTCTGCACGGCCTCTTTCAGCTGGCTGAAGAATCCCGGCATGGCGGCGATGACACGGTGCCAGTTAGGGATCAGGTTGGCATCAGAAGGGCTCTGCCAGAAGTGGTCACCCGCTCTCTGGATCCCCCGGGCAAAGGCCTCCACGGCTGTGGACTCGGAATGGCGGTCGAACTTCAGGCAGTTGATGGCAGCATCGTTTTCATAGCGCACGATCGTCTCCTGAGCCATGCCCAGGTATATATTGCTCAGAGATTTGAAGAAGCCTTCGGAAAATTCAACTCCCTCCTGAGCCAGGGTCTGAAAAATCGACTTGGTGATGTCTACGGTCATCTTGGTGATCCCCCGGCTGGGATCGCTGGCGCTCAGGGGCTGGTGCTTGTGCTCGTAGGTATCGGCGATGTCCACCTGGCAGATGCGGTTCAGTGTGACGCTGCGGTACACTTCGGCCAGGGTACCCACCTCGAGTCCCCAGTCATTGGGGATCCGCATGGCCATGGCCAGGTCGCGCCGCATGGCGATCTCTCCCGCCAGAGGATAACGGAAGCTGTCGATAAAAACCAGGAAAGGAAGATACCCGAGGATCTTCTGCAAGGAGCGGATGAAAGGAGTAAAAAAGAGGCGTGTGGCCCTCCCGAACATCATATCGGTCACCCGGCTGTAATAGCCTTTGCAGAACTCGTACTCGTTCTGAGGTGAAGCCACGGGATAACAAAGACGGGCCAGGAGCATGCGGTCATAGTTGACAATGTCGCAATCATGCACGGCGATAACCCGGCTCCTTCCCCGGGCCAGAACATAACCCATGGCAATCCAGACGGCGCGCCCCTTGCCGGAATCACCGGGAGAAAGGTTGTTTTGATTCAGGAGATGATAGAGCTTTTTCAAGCGCGGCCCGTCATTCCATATGAGGGTCAATCTCTTGAAGGCCGCAAATTCTTTTTTGATCTCTCTGAACTGGGCTGCAGTGCATCGGTCGAGGCACAGCACGATCTCATTCAGGTAGTTTGCCTTCTTGAGGGTTCGTATTATATTGGGCAGTGCGCCGCTGGCATACTCGCGATACAGAGAAGGAAGTACCAGGGCGATGGGCTGCACTCGTGCGAACTCCTTGAGCTGTTCTTCCAGGCTGCAGACCTGAGAGGTACCCAGGTTATGAAACGTGGTGATGACACCATTCTGGAAGAAATCCGTCATTAGCCGTATTCCCCTCTCTTCAGTACATTTATGATAGTATAATGGACTCTTCTCTGTCAAACCGGCCCAGGGCGCATGCGCAACTGCCGGATATTTCCCCGCATGTGTACATAAGAGGAGACTCCCGACCATCTCGTAAATCAATACAAGGATAGAGGGAGATTATTCCTTAGGCCGCGATCCTGCCGGGCGGACTCCATGTCCGGCCGGGAAGAGCCCCGGTATGGAGATCGGGAGCCGGCCCTTGAACTCAATTTCACCGAACAGGGCCTTGGCCGCCGCCACCTGGTTCTGATCAGCATGGCGGTATGCGCAGAAGTAGGTATCCGCCTCGGGGAACCACCTGAGAAAGTAGGGGCTGTTGAAGGAGATGACGACCAGGGGTTGTGGATCCCGTGATAAATCCTTGATCAGGCGGATATGGCGCTGCTTCAATCCCACGCTGCCCTTTGAGTCTGCCAACCGGGAGAACAGCGCCACCACACGGATGTCCGCAGCCCGGGAAGTCCTTATCGCCCTCTGAAAATACTCTTCGCCGGTGAAGGCGTCCGCGTAGAACACAGAGAGACTGCCGCTGCGCTCCTGCACTTCCATGGCAAACGTGCGGCCGGCATAGTATTCTCCGGGATCGCTGCTCAGGGCATAGAGTGCGATCTTGGCCCCTGCCGCCAAGGGGAGGATTCCCTTCTCATTCTTGACAAGGGTGATGGAATCCTCGAAAGCGCGGCGGGCCTGTTCCAGATGAGACCGGGCTCCGACCAGAGTGTCGAGTTGCCTCAGGTCCACGGTCCGCCTGCGGTGCAGCCCCAGCCGGGCCTTAACCTCCAGAATCCGCTTGACCGCGGAATCCACACGAGACATGCGGAGTCTTCCGTCTTCCACGGCCCGGATCAGTCCTCGTATAACCTCCTCGGTCTCTGGAGGTATGAGCAGCATGTCCACACCCGCCTGCACAGCTTTCACCGCTGCCTGGGGAGGAGTGTACAGGCCGGTGATACCCCTCATCTCCAGGGCATCGGTCACGCTCAGCCCCAGGAATCCGAGCTCTCCCCTGAGCAGATCCGTCATTATGGGGAAAGAGAGAGTGGCCGGTAGATCCGGAGTCGAATCCAGCGCCGGGAGCCTCAGGTGAGCGCTCATGATGGCTCTGACCCCCGCTTCAATGGACGCCCGGAACGGAACCAGTTCTACCCGATCCAGCCTCTCCCGATCGCCGGTTATGGCCGGCAGAACGCTGTGTGAGTCCAGGTCCGTATCCCCGTGCCCAGGAAAATGCTTGGCTGTGGCGATCAGCCCGTTTTCCTGACATCCCCGGATAAAGGCCGCGGCCAGCCGGCTCACATCCTCCGGGTCTTCGCCAAAGGAGCGTACGTTGATGATGGGATTATCAGGATTGCTGTTGACATCCACCACCGGAGCATAGGTCATGTGGATCCCGACAGCGCGCGCCTCGATCGCCGTGATCCGTCCCATGGCATAGGCCAGGTCCTCGGAGCCCGTCGCCCCGATAGACATCGCCGGCGGGAACAGGGTGGCGCCCTCGATCTGGTTCCCTGCCCCCCTCTCCAGATCCGAAGCGATCAGAAGAGGCAGATCCGCCATCTGCTGCAGGGTGTTGGTGAGTACGGCGGTCTCGAACACTCCGCCCCGGACCTGAATAAACCCTCCGATGTGGTGCCCGACCACCCATCGCCTCAGTTCCTCCAGGACCGCTGAGTCCTGGTTCATGAAGCGGGAAGTGTAGCGGAGCCCGATCATCTGTCCGATCTTCTGCTCGAGGCTCATTTGGGAGAGTGTCCTGCTCACCCAGTGGGCAGCCGAGGGATCGAATGAGAGGTCGGTCTTGGCCTGCTCTTGGGCACAGGTGGATAATGCGGCCAGGACCAGGATAAGGGCCAGAGCCTCAGCGAGTCGTTTTTTCACAGCTCATTCCTAATAGAAATTTCTGAAACACTCTCAAAATATTCCATCCTCTACATGGTTTAGTCGCCTGCGCATCATGAGACTGGATCAGCTGATGATATATTTGATGACGAACAGAACGGAAAAGACGTAGATCAGCCAGCCCTTCATGCCTACCTATTCACTCATCGAATCGGATCAAGGCCTTGAGGGCCACGCCGGGATAAGCGGAGCGGATGGCTTCCACGCCCTTCAGGAAGGCAAGCTCGACTACGGCTGCGAATCCGACCACGTCCCCTCCCAGCTTCTGCACCAGGTCGATGGCGCTTATGGACGAGGATCCCGTGGCGATGAGGTCATCGATGATCAGGACCTTCTGCCCGGGCTTGATGCTGTCCGTGTGCATTTCAAAGTACTCGACCGCATACTCATTGGGGGCTCGGACACACACGGTCTCGCGGGGCAGCTTGCCCTGCTTGCGCACTACAGCCAGTCCCAGCCCCAGTGTGTAGGCCACGGCTGCCCCGAACAGGAAGCCGCGGGATTCGATACCGGTTATGATCTCTGTGCCCTGTTCCCTGGCCCAGGCGGCCAGTTTATCGACTACAAAACAGAAACACCCGGCGTCCTCCACCAGGGGAGTGATGTCTTTGAATCCGATGCCCGGCTTGGGAAAGTCCTTTACTTCCGGGATCTTCTCTAAACATTTCTCCAGCATGCGGTTCTTTTCCGTATCCATTCTCAATCCATCTCCTTGGTGTAGACGGTTCTGGTAGGGAAGGGAATGCCGATCCCGGCCTTGCCGAGGGCATTATAGATCACATCCGTGAGTTCGACCTTCATCCCGAAGGCCTCTGTGTAGCTGGCCACCCAGGCGCGAGCCACGAAATCCAGAGAGGAATCCGACATATTCAAAAACTGAACAGTGGGCTCAGGATTCACCAGCACACCGGCCGTGCCTCTGACGGCAGCCAGGATGACAGTCCGGACCTTCTCGGTGTCCGATCCATATTCGACTCCGAAGGACACGTTGACACGGATGGAAAGGTCCGGCACCGTGAAGTTTTTGATCTGGGCATTGGCCAGCTGTCCGTTGGGGATATAGATCACCTCATTGTCATAGGTCCTCAGCTTGGTGCTTCGCAACCCGATATCCAGGATCACACCCTGCTGGCCGGACTCCAATTCGACTTTGTCCCCCACCTTGAACGTCTTATCGATGACGAGCTGGATCCCTCCAATGATATTGGCCAGAGAATCCTTGACCGCGAAGCTGAGGGCGATCCCGGCCAGGCCCGCGGTTCCCAACAACGGTGTGATGTTGACATTCCAGACATCCAGTATGAAAAATATTGCCAGAATGATCACGACTGCCTCTAGAATTTTTTCCAAGAGTGGGATCAGGCGGTCGTCGGCAGTGGATTCGGTCTTGTCCGCCCATTCCTCCTTCCAATGTTTGGCGAAGTTGTTGATGATCCTAAGGATGAGGATCACCACGATAATGACGAGCAGGGTATCAATAACGCTGTTGAGCGCCCCAGAGGCGAACTCGAAGTCCCGGAACCCGATCTTGAATCCCACGGCCAGCACGATATAGAAGATCACAGAGGATATGCTCTTGATGATCAGATCATCGATCATGGTCCGTGTCTTCAGAGCCAGGGGCTTGAGGATTCGTTTTACGATCAACTTGGCTAGGGTGCCGACTATGACGGTGATGAGCAGAGTAAACAGGAACCTTAAGTAGATATTGTTTAGGATGTAATCGAAATATTCTGAGATCATAGGAATCTCTCCTCCATTGAAAGAACAAAAGATGCACTTCATTTATATCGAAAGTTGCGCATCGATGTAAACCCTAAAGTGCAAGTGTACAGGACTTTGCCTGGGATCACGCTTTTTTCCATTGCCAAGGCACTTGATTGAACGGCGGTTTTGTGGAACAAATAGAGGTTCCCGCAGGAGAACAAAAGTATGATAAATATTGATTGGAGGCTGTGCGTAATCGCCGATGTCGAAGCTGCAGGAGGTCGTTCCCTTCCCTCAATGGTGAAGGAATCGGTCTCGACCGGTGCCACCCTGGTTCAATTCCGGGCCAAATCCCTCGACACTGCGGATTTTTTGAATCTGAGCTGCCAGATTAAAAAAGTCGCACGGAAATATGATGTTCCTTTGATCATAAACGACCGCGTGGACATCGCCCTGGCGTGTGATGCCTCCGGTGTCCACCTGGGCCAGAGAGACCTGCCTTTGAAGGCTGCGCGGACGCTCCTGGGCAAGAAAAGGATCATCGGCATCAGTGTCAGCAGCGTGGAAGAGGCCAGGGCTGCTGAGGCACAGGGGGCCGACTACCTGGGTGTGGGGCCCATCTATTACACGGCGTCTAAGCGGGATCTCCCCATGATCGTGGGCATTGAAGGATTGAAAGCCATCAAAGCCAAGGTCAAGATCCCGCTGCTGGCCATAGGTGGAATCACGATCGAAAGGGCCCTGGAAGTGGCTGCTTCAGGCGCTGATGGGATGGCTGTGATATCGGCCGTTTGGGGTGCGGATGATATCTCCGGTGCCACCAAGGCCCTGATCGCCGCCTTCGGGGCCAGGATCAGCCCGTAGAGGCCGGCGGTTCGGCCACGGTGATGAAGCGCTCGTCTCCCTCACCCACACGGATGTGGACATAGATGGCTTCACCCTCGTAATTCAGCTTTTCCGCCCACTCGATGATGAGCACTCCCTGATCCAGGAAATCCTCCCAGCCCAGGTCCTGGATGTCCGATTTTTTTTCCAGCCGGTAGAGATCCATGTGATACACGGGAACCCGGGCCTGATATACATTGACCAGAGTGAAGGAAGGGCTGCAGACTTCAGTGATGTCCTCTATCCCTAATCCGGCTGCCAAACCACGGGAAAATACCGTCTTTCCCGCTCCCAACTCTCCGACCAGCAGCACCACTTCCCTCCCCTGCAGCCGGGACCCCAGATCGCGAGCCAGTTCGAAGGTCTCCTGCTCAGAGTTGGTGATGCGAACTTCGGTGGTGCTGAATTTCAACATGGATGTGTTCCCGTGCTGATGATCTTCTTTATAGCAGCCGGCAGATACGTGATTATGTTTCCGGCCACCAGTGTTTTTTCACCATAATGCTCAGCGGCCAGGTCCCCGCTCAGGCCGTGGACATAGACCGCCGCCAGCACTGAGCTCTGGATGTCCGAGCCCTGCATGATCATGGATCCCAGCATTCCGCTCAGCACATCGCCCGAGCCGCCCGTAGCCATCCCGGGATTCCCTGTAGGATTGACGAAGATCCGGCCCTCGGGTGTGGCCGTGAGCGTCCGATGGCCCTTGAGCACCAGATATACGCCGTATTCCCGAGCGAACTGAGGAGCAAGATCCAGCTTTTTCTTCACCACGGTCTTGTTTGTCTCCCCACACAGGCGCGCAAACTCTCCTGGGTGGGGAGTCAGAACAGCAGGCCGCTTCAGGCTCTTCAGGATCCCCGGACTCTGCGCGATGATGTTCAGCCCGTCGGCATCGAGAACCACAGGGACCTTCAGCCGGGGAAGCAGGTCAAACACCATCTCGACCGTCTCCGGGTGAGTCGAGATGCCGGGGCCCAGCATGAGGGCATCCTTTCCGTGAAGGAGCCGCAGCAGAACTCCCGTAGCAGAAGCCGCCGGCGTGCCTGCATTAGTCTCGGGCAGCGGCTCGGTCATGAGCTCGGCCATGGAGCGCGCCACCATGGGAAGGCACGACTCCGGGGTGGCCACGGTCACTAGGCCGGCTCCGGTCTTCAGGGCCGCCTTGGCCGCCATGCCCGCAGCCCCGGTCTTGCCCCTGGATCCTGCAACGACCAGA
>JBGUED010000065.1:0-9232 GCA_041821525.1 Candidatus Aminicenantaceae bacterium
GGGTGAGACGGACCTGATCATCAAGAAGGAAGCGGAGTCCATTCCCATCAGCCGACAGGAGAAGGACTCGATCATCGAAGGGATCCGGAACATCATCCTGGCCGGGGGGCGGACCATCCCGGACGAGGTGCTGGAGCAGGGATGCCAGTTCCCTGCCGCCCGGCCGCATTTTGTTTCTCTGGTGACCGATGAACGAGGGCGCCTCTATGTGCGAAGGCTCCGATCCGTCCTGGACGAGAGCGACATGCAGATCCTGGATGTGTTCGGACCCGACGGCCGCTATCTCTATCGGATCGTGACGGACGTGGCCCCCTTGGTCATCAGAGGAGGGCTGGTCTATGAGCTCGAGGAGAACCGGGATGAGGCGACCATCCTGCTCAAGCGGCACCGGATCCTGAACTGGGACTCGGTCAAGGGCGGCACCACCTAAAACTTCACTTCCAGTGGGGGAACGTCTTTCGATACCGAGGCCCGGACATCCGGAAAGGACATCCAATCCTGGGAATCGGGTTCCCCTACCCGTATGGTGTACAACCCGGGCACAAAAACCTTGGGCTGGAACTCATGGCCCGAAAGCCTCAGGGTATAGATGACCTGATCCGAACTCTGCTCGATGACCTGCACGACCGGAGTTTCCAGCCCCTCGATGTGCAGCTGCGGAAGCCAGGCCTGGGCTCCCCTGCCGTAATTATCGGCCTGATGGATCCGGATGGGCCAGCCCTCGAAGGGGCCGTCCGTGTCCGGGTCCGCCCAATAGGGCCAGTTGGAAAGCTCGATCTCACGGCTCTGCTTGTGAAAGGTGATGATGCTGTATCCGGTGGCCAGCTCATGATGTCGAGAGGGATGCCGCTCGGTCTTGCGGGGATTGGCCACGGCCAGGACGGTCACCTTGTTGCCGAATCCATCCTCGAAGTTGCCTGTATAGTCCGGGCTCCCCGGATCCCGGTTCCGGCCGGGCTCGGGCGGCCACCACCGCCGGGGGAAGAGGTTGCCGGTCGCGGGCGAGACGATCACGAAGCCCGCATCCCGCCACTCGTCCACTCCGTACTGGCAGGTGCTGGCCAGGTGCTGGTCCCCCACGATGTGGGTGGCGAAGGCCTTGCGGAACAACCGGAGGGCCCGATCGCGCCCCTCCTGCGGCCATCCGTTGGAGTCGAAATCAGACACCAGCTTATCCCCCCGCACATAGGTCCCAGGCTCCGGGATCTCCAGGCTGGGCACCACGCCGTCGCTCGTGGCGTCCTGCGGCAGGGTGGCCACATTCGCGAACAGGGTCTGCGACACGACCGCCTTCATCCAGGTCCGGTTGGACCAGTCGCCGGCCCAGTGTTCGAGGAACCGCAGCTGCCTCTCTCCCAGCAGGACCGCATCCGGGATCCGGCCCTGGATCCGGGGATTCCAGTCCGGATTCTGTACCCAGCCATTGACGATCCCCGCCTCGGGGAGCAAGCGCTTGGGGGCGGACTTGAACTTGCGGTCCTCGACGACCGCGATGCTCAGCCCGCCGATGTTGCACTCCGTGAAATACACGCCGATGCCCTGGTCCACGGGCGCCGGATCGAAGGGATCCGGCATGTGACTGGTCTGGGTGGCCTCGACCATGTTGACGAACTCCGGGGACATCTTATAGCCGCCCTGGTCCTGGGCGGCCGCACCCCGCAGTCCCGGGGGCGTAGCCTTGCCGCCTGCCCCCCAGAGGTTGCCGTGATAGACGTCGTGATCGTCCGGGATGGCAAGGGTCGGGATCCGGGTAGTCAGCGGCCGGTTGGATATGCACCAGAGATACCATTTGTAGAGGTAATCCAGAAAGGCATGCTCCACGTCAGCACGCGTCGGTGATGAGCCCTCGTAAACCTGGTCGCCGGCAAAGAACAGCACGTCCGGATCGTGTTTTTTTAGCTGTTCTGTGAGGCCTGCGTGCGGGTACAGGATCCCCCAATCCCAGGGGTAGGTCTCCTGATCCAGCCCGCCTCCCGATCTTCGGGAGGGCTTCACAACCTGCTTGACACAGCTCATGGAGAGCATGGTGAGAGCGTCCTTGTGAAAGGGATCCCGCTTGATGATCCCCTCCAGCACAAACCTCCGATCCGACTTTCGGTGGAGGGCATATTCGAGCCTGAAGGGCACGTCGTGGTCATACCGCCAGCTTTCGATCCTGAAAGCGGCCGTGAAGGAGGGCCGCAGGATCGAGGAAGAGGCGGCCTGCTCCCATGATCCGTTAGGCTTGATGAACAGATCCACCCGCTGGTTCTCTTCCGAAGACAGGGGCATGAACTGGGCTGTGAGCTTCAGTGTACCGCGGCTCAGCGTGAACAGGGCCGTGACCAGGGGTCCCAGGTTCCGCTCCGGGAAATGCTCCAGCCTGGACCCGGAGGCCTGCCAATCCCGGAAGGCGAACCGGGCTTCGCTTTCTCTGTCGGGGCCTGCATGCGAAACCAGGGCGATCCCTCCCTGCAGGCGCCCGTCCGGTATAACGGTCGCGACCTGCGGCGTCACAACCTTGTCCGTGGCCGGATCCCGCCCCACAACACGCAGCATGTCCCGTCCGTCCTCCTGAAAGACGCGGGCCTCGAGCAGGATCTCGTCCCAGTCCAGCGGTTCCTGGGCCGGAAAGATCAGATACACATCCTTGTGTTCGAGATCCCTCACAAACATGCGTCCTTGGCCGTCGATCCCGGCGAAGAGCCCAGCCTGTTTGCCGTAGGCATGGTGGATGAGAGAGGCGGCCCGAAAGTCCAGGTCTTTCCCCGCACCCAGGAGGAATCCGGCTGCAGACTCTTCGGCATCCTCCCCGGCCAGCTTCTTCACGATCACCCGGCTCCAGAATCCCCCGCCGTTCTCCTGCAGCCGCATGGTGGTCAGGTGTACCGTCCGCAGCGGCAGCGTACTCAGGCATTCGAGCTGCCCCCCTGACACGTGCCAGTCCTGGAGGCGGTTGGCCCAGAGCTCCGGCCCGGCCCAGGGACCATCGGGAGAGAACTCCCAGTCACTCTGAAAGGAAGGGCCCCCGCCTGCAGCACAGGACGCCAGGATCAAGGCCCCCAGGATAGAGACTCCTAGACACATCAGGGTCCCTATCTTCGAGGGGAACCGAAAAAGATTCTCGAAACAGATGTTTCGCATTATGGCCTCACTGAGATGAGATGGAAAATATATATCACACGGCTCGCATTCATATCAATGAGCAGGCTGTGGGACATGTCAGAGGGAACCTGAGGTCGCCCGGGGACCGGGTCAATCCTGCACCAGATGCGTGAGGCCCATCTGTTTAAGCAAACTTGCATAGCGGGGATCGGAAACGATGGTTTTAAAAGGAATGGGGATCGTGATATAGACCAGGTTGCCGTCGTGCTCGTCATAGGCTTTGTGGAACCACTCGAAGGCCCGGTCGACATCCCCCAGCCCAAGATAGATCGTGCCGACCCAGAAGGATGACACATATCCCTTTCTGGAGCGTTCCTGAAGCTCGTCCAGGAGCGCTCGGGCCTTCTCTTTTTCGCCTGCCAGGCCGTAATAATAACCCAGCACACCCAGATTCGCGACAAATCGCACACCGGCATCCACCACCTTTTCCCCTGCGGCAATGGCCTCCTCAAACATACCCTTCTGCCCGTACGCGTCCATGAGGCCATGATGCGCGATCACGAAGTTCGGCTCCAAGGCAAGCATCTGGTCGAAGACTGCGATGGCCCCATCGAAGTCACGCAAATAATAGTGCACGTATCCGATCCGGACCTTTACGAGCAGGTTGAGGGGGTCCAGCTCCTGAGCCTTCTCCAGCTCAACCAGGGCTTCGGCGTACTTCCGTTCGAGCAGGGTCAAATACATTTCCTTCCACAGATGGGCGCCGACACTGTTGGGATTGAGCTCGATAGCCTTCTGGAAATTCTCTTTGGCAGTTTGGCGATCCCATTCATAGAACGTGGCCACGGCGGCCAGGGACACATAGGCATCGCTCAAGTTGGGATCGATCTCCACTGCCTTGAGGGCCGCTTTTTTCGCCTCCGGCATGGCTTCCCTGCTGGGGAGTATGTCGAAGCCTGACGCCAGCATGATGAAGGCCTCTGCTTTGGCCGCATAAGCGGCTGCGAACAGGGGATCTTTTTCAATAGCCTGATCGTAGAACGACAGGGTTTTTTCCACCCAATCCGGTGCCAGCATGTTGAAGCAGTACCGCCCCTTGAGATAGAGGTCATAGGCCTCCACGTTTCCAGCTGGGAGTTTTTCCCGGCCGGGCAGGGCGATGTCGAAGGTTGCCCTGAGCTTGTCAATAATCTCTGCCGTGATCTCGTCCTGGATGGCAAACACATCTTCCAGGTGCCGGTCGAATCGCTCGGACCAGAGATGGTATCCGTTGGCGACATTGATCAGCTGAGCCGTGATGCGGATCCGGTCGCCGGCCTTTCTCACGCTGCCTTCGAGCAGGGTTCCCACATTCAGTCTCCGGCCCGCGTCCCGGAGGTCGATCTTTTCACCCTTGAAAGCGAACGAGGAGGTCCGGGCCACCACCCTCAAGCCCTGTATCTTGGTGAGGGCATTGATCAGCTCCTCGGTGAGGCCGTCGCTGAAGTATTCGTTCTCAGGATCTGCGCTCATATTGACAAAAGGGAGGACGGCGATGGAGGGGGCCTTCTCTACGGCAGGGGCCGATCGTGAAGCTGCAGATCGAGTCGGAGAGAGGGAATCCAGGGCCTGGAGCATCTGTCCCAGGTCGCCATACCTCCCTTCGGGATCCTTATGCATGGCCCTGGTAACCATCCTCTCCAGTTCCTCGGGGACATCTCCTCTCCGGGAACGCAGCGAGGGCGGTTCAGTATGCAGGATCGCATAGAACACCGCCTGCGACTCTGAGACCTCAAAGGGCATCTTTCCGGTCAGCATCTCATAGAGCGTGCATCCCAGTGACCAGATGTCGGTCCTGTGATCGGCCGGCTCGCCGCGGACCTGCTCAGGTGACATGTAGGCGGCGGTCCCCATTACCGCTGCGGTCCTCGTCAGATCGGCTCCCCAGGACAGCTTGGCCAGGCCGAAGTCCATGATCTTGACCAAACCGTCTTCCGTCAACATGATGTTGGCAGGTTTGACGTCGCGGTGGACGATCCCCTTGTCATGGGCGGCCCGGAGTCCTGCTGCTGCCTGGGAAGCGATGCCGACCGCCTCATTGACTTCGAGGGGCCCCTTTTCCAGCTTTTCCTTCAGGCTCTGTCCGGAGACGAAGGCCATCGCGATGAAAATCCTGCCATCGGCCTCATCGATCTCATAAACCGTACAGATATGGGGGTGGTCCAGGGCCGCTGCGGCCTGGGCTTCCTGGATGAAGCGTCTTTTGGCCTCCGGATCACGTGTCAGCTCCTGCGGCAGGAACTTGAGGGCCACCGTGCGCCTCAACTTCGAATCCTCGGCTTTATAAACGACACCCATCCCTCCCTGTCCGATCTTTTCCAGGATCGTGTAGTGGGAAATCGTTTTGCCGATCATCTGCCACAGCCTCCGTAGTGTATAAATTGATTTATCACATATCAGGAGAATCGTAAAGCCGGAACTGGCTCCGCATTGACTTTAGAAATCTCAGATGATAGGTTTTCTTCCAGTAAGTTTTTATGACTTCAGGTAGGCACAACACAGAATATCAGCGGTTTTTATAACCGAGAGTTATAAAATGCGACATTCACTTCTCCGAGACTCCTGTCCCGCCCGTTCCCTCCTGCTGCTCCTTTCAGCACTGCTGATAGTGGTCTCCACCGCTCAACCCTGCACGTTCTTCATGTCCACGCTCAAGGGAATCACATATTTCGGCAACAACGAGGATTTCAGCGACGAAAAGACCAATATCTGGTTCATCCCGGCGCAGGAAGGAAAGTTCGGCTACATGTACTTTAGCTACGACAACGGCTGGCCTCAGGGCGGGATGAACGACCAGGGGCTGTGCTTCGACGGGGACGCCGTCATCCTGGGAGGCCCGGATAAGGACGGCGATCTGGATATCATCCGGAAGGACCGGGACATCATGGTCCTGACCAACTTTTTCCCCCATCACCCGGATATGGGAGGATTCCCCTGCTTACGCTTCCAGTCCGCCACCCATCACCTGGAGCAGGATCTCCAACCCTCGGTGGACAACTTCCGCCGCATCCCCAGGTTTGTCGCTTACCAGTAAGCCTATTTCAGGCCTTGGGATGGGTGCGGAACCACTCCACTGTCTGCGTGATGGCCTCATCCAGGGGTGTCGCCTTGAATCCGAAGGCAGCCTCAAATTTTGAGTGATCCACCACGAATGGCTCTTCCCACATGTACAGCATCTCGTGGAGCTCGCGCATGACCGGGAGAAAGGCTCCCATGACTTTGACCATGAACCGGGGGACGGTTTTAATCCTGGGCTTATTGCCCGCATCCGCAAACACCCGCTCGATGAACTCCCGCGTGGTCACGGTCTCCGGGCTGGGGATGTGCCAGGCCTTCCCCAGGGCCTCGTCTTTTTCCGCTATGAGGACCAGGGCCTTGGCAATGTCAGGGACAAAGGTCATTGTGTGGAGCAGATCCGGATTCCCCAGCACCTGCACTTTTTTCCCGGCCAGTGCCGGATAAAAGACCCTGTCGCCCATGGCCGCATTCAAAGCCCTGGGCCCGAAAAAATCTGAGGCCCTGGCACTGACCACACGAATCCTGCCGCTCTGGTGGGCCGACGCCAGCTCTTCGGCCATGCGGGCGCGGATCATTCCCTTGCGCGTGAGTGCATCATAGTTCAGGTCTTCCGCAACAGGCTTTCCCTTGGTCTGTCCGTACATATACAGGTTTTCCATGGAGACGAGCTTGGCCCCGGCATGGACAGCGCCCACAATGATCCCGTTCAGGAGCGGCGGGAAATATTCCGGCCACTTGTCATAAGGAGGGCTGCAGCAGCTGTACACCACCGCGGCCCCCTGGCACGCCCGTTCCGATACTTCCAGGTCCGCGGCATCCCCGCCCACTACGTCGACCCCGTCCGGGACCTCGGCCAGGCCGCTGCGGGTCACCAACCGGACCTGCTTCCCTATGGACAGCAGCTCATCCATCACCGCCAGGCCTACCGGGCCGGCACCGAAGATCACATGGAGTTCCCTATCGCTCATTTTGGCCTCCCCCCATTTTTTACCACAAACTACCCAGCCGCTCCAGCCCTAATATTAAGAAGTATGTCAGGTCGAGTTCTTCGATGCATCAGTTGCGACTGGGGAGGACCGGGTCGGCACACAGTCATCAACTCGTGTTGTGAAAGAGAGAGGGATAAGCGAACGGATCGGCATTGCCCTGTCGCATGGTTTGTCCTAATATTACATGGAAGGAGGAGAAAAGCGATGGCAGAGCGACTCAAAGACAGGATGAGCCACACGACCCAGTGCCTAAAGCACACCCTGCCCCGCTTCAAACAGGATTCCCGTATGGTCCTCCCGTTCCTCGAGAGATTGAAGGAAGACGAATCCGAGGATGTGAGGCGGAGTGTCGCCAACCACCTGAACGACATCTCCAAGGACAATCCAAAGATCGCACTGGAGGAAAGCCCGATAGTGGGAGTCGATGGCATTATGCATGTTTCGATCTACGGCGATTTCTCAGCTGGCCGATCCCCATGCTCACGATGTAGATCAACGAGATGATGAGGACGATGATGGGGCCGGGTGCGAAGTTGATGATATAGGAGATGAGAAGCCCGCTCACCGTGGCGAACAGCGTGATCAGAGACGCCGTGACCATCATCCCCTTCACGGTTTTGTGGAACAACTGGGCCACCGCAGCCGGCATGGTGAGCAGGGCGATCATGAGCACGATGCCGACCACCCGGATGATGGTCACCACGGTCAGCGCGATCACACCGAACAGGACCAGGTCGACCAGCAGGACCGGCAGATTGCGCACCTCGGCGTACTCCTCGTCGAAAGCCACCGCCAGGAAGGGATTGTACAAAAGGGCCACGGCCAGGATGATCACCAGGTCCAGGACCACGATCATAGCCAGGTCAAAGGTGCTGACCAGCAGGATGTTGCCAAACAGATAGGAGAAGAGGTCGGTGGCGTATCCCGGGGTCAGGAACATGAACACAAGCCCGACCGCCATGCCCGTGGCCCAGAGGGCGCTCAGCAGGGTGTCGAGCCGGTTGCGTGCCCGCTTTCGGAGCACGGCCACACTGGAGGAGGCCAGCAGGCTGAACACGACGGCCCCTATCAGGGGATTGAAGCCGAGGTAGTAGCTGATGCCCAGGCCGCCGAAGGCCGTATGTGCAATGCTGCCGGCGATCAGCGACATGCGCTTGACCACGATGTAGGTGCCAATGATGCCGGCCGCCAGAGAGGCCAGGACGGAGATGAGCAGCGCATTCTGGAAGAACTGATATTGCAGAACTTCTAAGATGTCACACCTCGCACATCCGCCTCATCTCCAGGGAGTCGATCCCATGATAGCGCAGGCCGTGGGAGTCGCATTTATTGATGCAGGCCACCTCCTTGACGAAGCGGGAGAGCATGTCCAGGTTGTGGTCCACTACCACAATGGCGATGTCCCGGTGGAGCTCCTTCAGGATCTCGTAGAAGGCCTCCTGGACATGGATGTCGATGTTCGACATGGGTTCGTCCAGGAGCAGGAGCCGGGGCCGGTTGGCCAGGGCCCGAGCCACAAATACACGCTGCTTTTCGCCGCCCGAGAGCTCGTTCAGCTTGCGGTCCCTGAGTTCCCAGATCTGCATCTGCCTCAGGGCGTATTCCGCAGCCTGCTTATCGTCTCGCGAATACCGCCCGATCAGACGCCCCCCCAGGCGGCTCAGCTGCACCACCTCATACGCGGTGATGGGGAAGTCGAAATCGATGTCCACGAACTGAGAGAGGTAGCCAATCTCCGCGCGCCCCTCCCGGGGAGCCCGGCCGAAGACCTCGATGGTCCCCGAATCGGGCCGCAGCATGCCCAGGATCAGCTTGAGCAGAGTGGTCTTCCCCCCGCCGTTGGGACCGAGGATCCCCAGGAAGTCATCCGCATAGATGGTGAGGTGGATGTCATCCAGGAAAGGCTTGTCGTCATAGCTGAAACAGAGGTCCCGGATCCGGATGATCTCCGGCCTCCCGTCTGTATGTTCGCTGCTAGCGGTTGAGATAGTCATGAATGGTCTGTCCCACGCTCCTCAGGTTCGTGATGTAGTCCTCGGCCAGGGGGTCTATGGGCACGACCACACCGTCGATCTGCTGGGCCACGGAGCCGGCCAGGTCCC
>JBGUED010000066.1:0-9174 GCA_041821525.1 Candidatus Aminicenantaceae bacterium
GATGGTTCCGATGTCTTCCCAGTACCCGTCGAAGAAGTAGGCGAAGACTTTTTTCCGGCGGATGGCATGGGGAATGACTTCTTTTCCGAAATCTCCGAACTCGGTGTCATCCAGCAGTTCCTCGAGGACGGAGCGGTTGAACACGTACACTCCCATAGAGGCCAGGTGTGTTCGCCCGGCCGCTTCCATCTGGAAGCGGCTGAACGTTTCCTCGGATACACGCATGGAATCCAGGAGCTGCGGATCCCTGGGCTTCTCCTTGAAGTCTGTGATCTTCCCGCTCCGCGCGACCTTCATCACGCCAAACTGGGAGGCCTGATCGGATCGGACAGGATACACCGAGATGCTGATGTCCGCCTGTTTCTGGATGTGGAAATCGATGAAGCGGCGGTAGTCCATTCGGTAGAGGTGGTCTCCGGACAGGATCAGCACATAGTCCACTTCGCTGCGCAGGAATCCCAGGTTCTGACGGACCGCATCGGCCGTTCCCTGATACCAGTCCCGGTTTTCCAGTGTCTGCTGGGCGGATAGTATGGTCACGAAGTCCCGCGTGAAATTGTCGAAGCGGTAGGTCAGGAAGATGTGACGATGCAGGGACTCCGAGCTGAACTGGGTCAGGATGAAGATCTTCTTGAATCCGGAGTGGATGCAGTTGCTGATGGGGAAATCAATGAGCCGGAACTTGCCGGCGATGGGTACAGCGGGCTTGCTGCGAATCCTGGTCAGCGGGTACAGTCGGCTTCCCTGCCCTCCAGCCATGATGATGGTCGCGATGTTGTGCATGTTATCGGCTCCGATACGTTGGTGAAAAGCATTATAGTGCATCCGGACGGTAAAATCATCTTTGTTGGGATCCCTTTGCGCGGAGTACCCCAGTGAGCCCGATCCCGCGGGCAGGAAAGGCCGAGGTCAGTTTCCCTCCTATTCAGTCCGATTGACCCATGCCGTGGCGTGTGTTATATGTGGGATAGTTTACCGCGCATGGATATCACTTATCTCATTTCGTATGCTGCTGGCCTGAGTCTGCTCATGCTCTGCTCCGCCTTTTTCTCGGGTTCAGAGACAGCCCTTTCAGCGCTGACGAGGACCCAGGTCCAGAGGATGCAGCAGGAGGGGATGCACGGCAGTGCAGCCGTGGTCCGGTTTCTGGACGAACCCCGCAGGCTCTTCATCACCGTGCTTTTCGGCAACACCCTGGTCAACATGGCGTTCATCACTATCATGGGTGCTCTGATCGCCGATACGGTGTTCCAGGGCCGCCACCTGGGCGCCGCCTATGTGACTACCATCCTGGTCGAGACGACCATCCTGCTCCTTTTCGGGGAGATCACGCCCAAGTTGTTCGCCATCCGGAATCCGGAGCGGTTCTCCTGCAGGGCCGCCCCATTTCTCTGGACTTTTTCCCGACTCATCTTCCCCTTCCGTCGGATCCTGAGGATTTTCACCGATGTCCTCCTGCCTCTTTTTGGAGTGCGCAGCATGGTCGATGTCCAGCCCGTCACCAGCGAAGAAATCCGGGAGACGGTGCGCGCCACCGCCCAAGACGGGGCCATCGACGAACAAGAGGGAGAGGTGCTCTCCAACGTCTTTGATCTTCAGGACACCAAGGTCAAGGAAATCCTGGTTCCCCGGACCAAGATGGTCTGTGTCGAGGTCTCCACCACCATCAAGGATGCCTTTGCCACGGCCATGCAGAGGGGCTATTCCCGGCTCCCTGTCTTCCGTAAGCGCCTCGACAACATCTGCGGCATATTCTATGTCAAGGACCTGCCGCGCTGGAGGAACGTGAACGTGGAGGGCCTGGGACATCGCCGCCTGGAGGATCTTACGCTGGATGAATTCCTGTCCCACCAGGAGATTCTGGGGGCCCTGAATCCGGGCCGGGAAAACACGCTGGTCCTCTCTCCTTTTTTTGTATTTAAGACGCAGAACATCGGGTCTCTGCTGCGCGAGATGACCCGGAAAAAACATCAGATGGCCATCCTCCTGGATGAGTTCGGAGGAGTGGCTGGCCTGGCCACTTCCGAAGACATCGTGGAAGAGGTGGTGGGGGAGATCCGGGACGAGTATGATACCGTGCCGGAACAGGAAGTGGTACGCGAGGCGGGACATGCAGAGCGCTACCTGGTCCCCGGATCCATGAGCCTGCGTTCTTTCAACCGCCGTCTGCGCCTCAACCTGGACATATCGACCGCCGACACCGTGAGCGGATACGTGACCCAGCTGGCCGGGACCATACCCAAGGCAGGGGACAAGATCCCGGACGAATCCCAGGGGCTCGTGTTCGAAGTCCAGAAGATGGCGGGGAAACGGATCGACCTGCTGCGCGCTCTGGTCAAGCGCTCCGGCTCAGAAAAGCCGCCGCTGTCTTTTTTTGTGCTCCTGGGCCTGGCTGCACTGATAGGGATGGCCCCCTCGGCTGCTTCTGCAGGCTCCACTGGGGGACCCTCGAGCTGGACCTTCCTGGCTGTTTTCGCCTCTCTCCTGCTATGCTCGCTCGCCATGATGGCCTTCTTCGAGGGATCTGAAACGGCCGTCGTCTCGGCCTCTTCGGTTCGGATCGAGATCCTGGCGCAGCAGAATGATCGACGGGCGCAGTTTATCAAGTCCCTGATGCAGCGGCCGGACCACATGCTGGGAACCGTGCTGGTGGGGACCAACCTCATGGGTACAGCCGCGGGCGTGGCCGGCCTGCAGTTGATCCGCATCCTGCTCCCCCATCGCGAACGGCTCCAGGAGGTGATTAATACTTTGGCCATGACCTTCGTGATACTCCTCTTCTGCGAGATCCTTCCCAAGACGGTTTTTCGGGCCCGGGCGGATGCACTGGCCATGCGCAGCGCCCGTGCCCTGCGCCTGGCAGATGTACTGCTGCGGCCGATCGTGGTGCTCTTCACATGGATCTCTCAGCGGATGGTGCGCTTGGCGGGCGACAACGGCACGGCCGAACCGGCGCGTATAATGCGCGAAGAGCTCAAGCTGCTGGCCGAGATGGGCGGAGAAGAGGGCGCCCTGAAAAAGGACCAGATCCGGATGGTCCATGGGATCCTGGACCTCGAGGAGCGAACCATCGGCAATATCATGACGCCCCTGGTTGACATGATCGCCCTGACTGAGGATACCTCCATAGAGGCCTTCCTGCAGAAGGCCGCGGAGACGGGTTTCTCCCGCATTCCGGTCTATGCAGACCGGATCGACAACATCGTAGGCGTCGTGAATGTATTGGATGTACTCTATGCCGAGACCCCTCCCGATACCATCTCGCCCTTGATCCGCCGGGACATCCGCCATGAGCCTGAATCTTTGTTGGTCCTGCCCCTGCTCAAGGAGCTCGCACGCAGCCGTAGTCCCATGGTGTTCGTGGTGGATGAGTACGGCGGGGTGGTAGGCCTGGTGACTATCGAAGACCTGGTGGAAGAGGTCATGGGCGAGATCTGGGACGAGAAGGACAGAGAGGAGAAGGAGTCTGTGCAGAGGATCAGCGACCGGGTCCTGGATTGCGACGGGAAGACCGAGATTCCGCTCCTGAACATTGAGTACGGCCTGTCCATCCCGGAGGGTGAGTACAATACACTCGCGGGATTTATAATAGAGAAGATGCAGAGGATCCCGAAAAAAGGAGAGAGTTTGGTTGAGGCAGGCTTAAAGTTCCTGGTCCTGGACGCCAACGCCAAGAGTGTGCGCCGGATCCGGATCCTGAAGAAATAGCGGCCTGGTGGACAGATCTTCCACGGAGGTAAGCATAGAAAAAGGAGGGAATATGAAACCCAAGTTCATCATCATCCTTATCTTGGTGCTGCTGGCGGTCATCTTTGTCATCCAGAATTCAGCCATGGTGAAAATCGAGCTGTTTTTCTGGAGCATCAGCATGAACCAGATCATCATGATCTTAGGTCTCCTGCTGGTGGGGTTCCTCATTGGTTTTCTGGTGACCCGAAAATAGCGCAGGCTTCCGACTCTTTTTCGAACGTTCCGGCATCGGCCTGCCCCACAGGGATTTCCCTGAGAAGGGCGTGGAGCCCTGGGTATGGTCCTGGATCATAGCGGCCAGAACACCTGGACCAGCAGGCAGACGATGAGACAGAAGAGCAGGTTGAGGGGAAGTCCCACCCGTGTAAAATCGGTGAACCTGTACCCCCCGGGGGCATAGATCATGGTATTGGTCTGGAAGCCGATGGGGGTGGCGAAACTTGTGGAGGCGGCAAAGGAGATGACCACCAGGAACGGCCGGGGGCTGACTCCCAGTGCAGCGGCCATGGAGAGCGCTATGGGGGCGAGCAGTACGGCCGCTGCCATGTTGGACATGCCTTCTGTCAGCAGGGCAGTCAGGAGATAGAGGGTGACAAGGAGGACATAGGGCCCGAGCCCCATGAGCGGGCGCATCACAGTGTCGGCCAGCCACTGGGCGGTGCCGGTCTGCTGCATGGCCAGGCCCAGAGGAAGGATCCCACCGAGGAGGAAGATCACCTGCCAGTTGATGGACTGGTAGGCTTCTTCCGCCGTCAGGCAGCCGGTCACGATCATCCCTACTGCGCCCAGCAAAGCAGCAGTGAGGATTGGTATGACCTGGAGTGCGGAAAGGGTGACGACCGCGCCCAGCAGGGCCAGGGCGATCAGGGCGCGGTTCTTCCGCAAGTGGAGCTCGCTCATCTCTTCGGTCATGACCAGGTCTTGAGACCTAAGGATGCGGCCGATCTCGTCGTGGGGGCACTGTAGGAGTAGCGCGTCACCTGCCTGGAGCCGAATGCGGTCCAACCGCAGACGCAGGACCTTGCCGCGCCTCTGGACCGCCAGGACCAGGCATCCGAAGCGTCTGCGGAAATCGGAACCTTCCAGTGTTCTGCCCTCCAGGATGGACCGGGGCGGGATCACGGCCTCGATCAGCTTGAAGTCGTCCGCAGTCATAGACTTATCATCGATCTTGACGTCCGCTCGGGTCTGCAGCTTGAACTCATCCTTGACCTGCATAAGCCTTCCGGCGTCCCCATGGACCAGCAGGACATCACCCTCCTGCATCACGGTTTGTGCAGCTTTAGAGACCGCCGTATTGCCGCGGATCAGACGGATGAGTTGAATGTCTTGCCTGGCCTTTTTCTCGAGCTCGCTCCAGCGTTTCCCCAGGAGAGGAGAATTCCCGGTCAAGCTGAGCTCACTCAGGTAATCGGCCAGCCGGTATTTGTCGATCTTCTGAAAGGCCCCTTTCCTCCGGGGCAGGAGCTTCCTGGCCAGCAGGACCAGATACAGGATTCCCGCGGCGGCGATTATCGCTCCCAATGGAGTGAATTCGAACATGCCAAAGGCCGGCCGGCCGTTCTCCACTGCCAGGGCATTCATCAGGATGTGGGTCGAGCTCCCGATCAGCGTGCAGGCACCACCCAGCTGACTGGCAAATGCCATGGGGATCAGGACAAACGAGATCGGGATCTTCCGCTTCTCTGCCAGGATCACGCTGATGGGGATGAAGATGGCGACCACGGCCGCATTCACGATGAAGGTGGAGAGCAGAGCCGTGGTCAAACAGAGGACCAGGATAAAGCGGATCCGAGATCGGCCCGCGCCGGTATCGACACGGCGGGCCAGCCAGTCGATCAGCCCGGTGCGGACCAGCCCTGCACTGATGATGAACATGGCGGCGATGATGGCGGTTGCTTGGTTGGCGAAACCATAGAGGGCCTGCTGGGGCTGCAGCAGGCCCAGGAGCAGGAGTGCGGTAAGCACTACCAGGGCCGCGACATCGGGCCGGAGTTTTTCCGATACGAAGAGGACCATGGTTACGGCCAGGATGGTCAGCATGAGGATAATGTCGAAATTCAGCATGGGTTGATCCTGAATGGTATATCCTACCTTATCACAGAAATTCCCGAGGACGTACAGGATTTTCTTTGACCTGGGGAAACGGGTGTGATATTACCAAATGAGCATTATTCGAACGGAGCAATGCTCCGTATAAAGAGTCGGAGGACGTCATGAAGAAAACCCTGAGTTTGAGCGCGTTCGGATTAAGTCTGCTCATTGCCGGTACAGTCTTGCTGGCACAACACACACCCTGGATGATCTGGACCCTACTGCCCCAGGCCCAGATGGACGAGATCATCGGTGAGGCGTCCGGAGAGACCGCTTTCAACACCATCATGGAGACTGGTGGGTACAACAAGGACCGCCAGACTGAAGAGTATGCCGGGACCTTTTATGAGTCCCAGTACATCTACGACCAGCTCAAACTCTACGGGCTGCCGGGGACGGATTTTGTCCGGTTCCCCGGCCGGACCGTATGGGACGGGATCAAGGGCGAACTCTGGGAGATCAAGCCCAGGCGCCAGAAACTGGCTTCCTACCAGGACATGACCGCCATGCTGGCCAGCGGCAGCAGCACGGCCGATGTTAAGGCTGAGTTGGTGTGGGTGGGCCGTGGCACGGCCAAGGAGATGAAGGACATGGAATTGGCCGGCAAGATCGTGGTCACCGAAGGCAGCGCGAGCAGCGTGCATTCCCTGGCTTGCATAAAGATGGGAGCCGAGGGAGTCATCGGCATCAGCACCTCGCGTGAGCATTTTGATCCCCTCCAGATTCCCTGGCGGGGAATCTCCAGCCGCGGCGGGCAGGACACCCCTTCCAAATTCGCCTTCTATCTGCCGGCAAGGGAAGGGGCCATCCTCAAGCAGCGCCTGCTGCGCAACGAGAAGATCCTGGTCCATGCCCAGGTCGAATCCTCGCAGGAGCCGTACGACCTCCAGAATGTGGTGTGCCACATCCCGGGTACCGATCCGACGGCCGGTGAGGTCATCCTGTCGGCACATCTGTTCGAGGGTTATGTCAAGCAGGGCGCCAACGACAACAAATCCGGCAGTGCCGGCATCCTGGAAGTGGCGCGTGTACTGCACACGCTGATTGAGGAAGGGCGTCTGCCCAGACCCAAACGGACCATCCGCTTCCTGTGGGGACCCGAATTTTCCGGGACCGGACCGTGGGTCAAGGCCAACAAGGACCTCATGGACAAAACCCTCTGCAACATCAACATGGACATGGTTGGAGAATGGCTGAGCCTGAACAAGGCGTTCTTATGCCTGATGCGCACATCCTATGGAAATCCACACTACATCAATGACGTCATGGAAAACTGCTACCGCTACGTAGGAGAGGGCAGCCGTGAGCGGATCCAGAACCGCAGCGGGCCGGAAGGAGTGGTGCGCCGCATCGTAGCGCCCTCGGGAGCGGACGAGCCGTTTTACTACAGCATCGAAACTCATTACGGCGCCTCGGATCATGAGGTTTTCAATGATTGGGGCGTGCAGGTTCCCGGGATCATGATGATCGTCTGGCCGGACCGGTGGTATCATACGTCCGGCGACCGGGTGGACAAGTCCGATCCCACCCAACTGAAGCGGGTGGCTGCGATCGGAGCGGCTGGCGCATATACCGTGGCCAATGCCAACGATGACATGGCTATCAAGATCGCCAGCGAGACCGCCAGCAATGGCGCCCGGCGTCTGGGCCATCAGATGGTCCGGGGGCTGGAGGCCCTGAATCAGGCGGCTGCAGTTGATTTGGCGGAGGCCTACAAGACGGCTCGCATGTACATCGAAGCAGCGGCCCTGAACGAGGCCGCCACCCTGGACACGGTGATGGAGTTGGCTGCTGACACAAAGCGTGTGGGCACACACGTGGTGGCTCTCAAAAAGAGCGTGGAGTCCCTGAGTGCTGCCCATCTTTCCGCCCTCGACGCCCATATGCGGCAAAGGGCGGCATTTTGGAGGGTCGAGCCGATCAAGGTCGAGTGGTCGGAACTGGAACAGAAGGCCGCCAAGATCGTCCCCCGGCCCACAGCCAGGGTGAAAGAGAACGGCTACCGTGGTTACAGAGAGTTCATCGACGCTGTCCCCGATGAGAAGAAAAAGGAGTTTCCCTACAATCGGCGGAGCGTAGGCAACACCCGGGAGCTGAACCTGCTCATCAACGGCAAGAACAGCGTCCTGGACATCCAGCACCTGCTGGATGCCCAAGCCCAGAGCAAGTCAGACCTCCAGGCTATCTTCAACTACCTGGAAATCCTCAAGCTTGCCGGCCTAATAGAATTCTAGGGGACGTCCCCCAAAGGGACACCCTACGCAACTTTAGTACTGGGGTATCGTAAGGATGTCCCAGTCCGGAAGGGACTAGGGTGTCCCTTTGGGGGACGTCCCTCAGTGCTACATTTTTTCGCGGGCGGTGATGGCCTTGCGGCCGTCCCGGCGCCAGAACTCCCGGGCGGGGACCGGCTTCCCATAGCCGCTGGCCTGATCCAAGGAAACCATCACGTTGTTCAGGGGGGAGATGCGTCCCTCGATCGCCGTGCGGATCAGCCGATGGAGCCAGGAGTTGTTGGGTTTGGTAAAAGGGCAGACCCGTTTGCAGTTGGAGCAGCTGAAGCCGTTGAAGTCGTAGCAGCCCTCAGGTGTCACATACCATTTGTACACGCCTGGGTTGTTGGCGGGTGAACGGCCCTCCCAAGTCTGGGGACCCTCGGTGATGGAGCGGCTGGGGCAGTCTTCGGCGCACAGCATGCAGCTCTCGCAGAATTCCGTCACGCCGAAGCGGATGGGAGCGTCTGCGACGAGCGGCATGTCCGTGATGACCTTGGCCAGACGGACTCGCGGCCCGTACTTGGGAGTCACGAGCAGGCCCAGGCGCCCCAGTTCCCCCAATCCCGCATCGACGGCCATGGGGATGCTCAGTCCCACACCGTTCCCGGCCGGCAGGGCCCTGTAGCCCAGCCCCCGGATAAATTCGGCCAGGGTAGAGGCCGTGACCGCCATCCGGGAGTAGCCGTTGCCCGTGGCTGCCGAGGCAAGCCTGCCCGGAGAATTAGAGATGGCATAGTAGTCTTCCTCGAAAGCAAGGGCGATGACGCGGTTCAGGGAATGGGGGATGTACCAGGCGTCATCCGTTTTTTCGTAGCGATTCCCCTCAGCCAGCACCGGGATTGTCCGCTCCTGCTCTCCCTGCTGCGGCGCGAAGTGATCGGAGTACATCCAGAGGGGGTTGAGCTCCGCGACACCTGCCAGCGAGGCTCCGAAGAACATCGCGGCATGGCGGACGGCCGTCGAAGCCTCCTCCCAGGTCATGCCTAGGTCCGCCGGGTCCCACGGACCCATGCGATCGAGGCCAGCTCCCCGCACTTGACCACCCACTCCGTCC
>JBGUED010000067.1:0-9087 GCA_041821525.1 Candidatus Aminicenantaceae bacterium
GTTTTCTTGCGAGCGGACGAAAGGTATTCAAGTATGAACGAAAGCAACACACCAGGCCCTCCGGTCCGGAGCCAGCCCCGTTTCGGCGTGGCCTTGATCCCCCTTGTGGCCATGGGCCTGCTTCTGGGAATCGGCTATGGCGTCTACCAGATCCGCCCCCAGGTGCTCCTGGTCGCTGCGGCATTCCTCACAGGCTGCCTGGGCTTTTTCCTTCACTTCTCCTGGAAGGAGATGGAAAAGGGGATCGTCGACGGCATCCACAAGGCCATGCCCGCCATCCTGATCATGCTCTGTGTGGGAGTGCTCATCGGAGCGTGGATCGCCAGCGGGACCATCCCCATGGTCATATACTACGGACTCAAGCTCATCTCCCCCAAGTTTTTCCTGGTGACCGCCTGTTTCGTCTGTTCTCTCACTTCCCTGGCCACAGGGACCTCCTGGGGCACTATCGGGACACTGGGGGTGGCCTTCATGGGGATCGCCATGGGACTGGGCATGCCGCTGGGGCCGGCGGCGGGGGCCATCGTGGCTGGCGCCTACTTCGGTGACAAGCTGTCCCCCTTCTCCGATGTGACCAACCTGGCGCCGGTGGCCGCGGGTTCGAACCTGTTCGATCACATCAAACACATGATGTGGTCCGCCACTCCGGCCTGGTTGATCGGGCTCTTGGTCTATTTCCTGGTCGGCCTCCGCTACGGCGATGTCCAGGTGGAGACGGAACGCATGACACTGATCACACAAACCCTGAAGGATAACTTCCATTTCAATGTTCTGCTGCTCCTGCCTATGGCTATCGTATTCTATTTTGCCGCCACCAAGAAACCCACCATCCCGGGAATGCTGCTCTCATCCGTTGCGGCCGGTGCCCTGGCCGTTATCTTCCAACACGCCTCGATACCGGAGATCGCCACCGCCGTCAACACCGGGTATCAGGCGTCCACCGGAGTCGAGCAGGTCGACAACCTGATCTCGCGGGGGGGCATGATGAGCATGATGGAGACACAGCTGGTGGCATTCACGGCCTTCAGTTTCGGCGGCATCATGCAGGCCACCGGCCTGCTCTCCGTGATCCTGGACCGGGTTATGCGCTTCGCCAACCGAGTGTCGAGCATCGTATTGACCACCATATCGGCGGCCATTGTGACCGCGATGGTGACCGGCAGTTCCTATCTCTCCATGATCATCCCGGCAGAGCTGCTGGCCCCAGTCTACAAGAAACACAACCTGGCTGCCAAGAACCTCTCGCGTATCATCGAGGAGAGCGGGGCCATCATCGTCCCCCTGATCCCCTGGAGCATGGCCGGGGTCTACATCACCGGCACCATCGGCGTCCCGACCCTTTCTTATCTGCCCTGGGCAATCATGAACTATGTCTCGGTGCTGATTTTGGCCATTTTCGGCTTTACGGGTTTCAGCATGGCTCCTCGGATTAGGGACGACGAAACCGAAATCGGCTCCTAGCCGAAGGGTTCTAGGGAGCTATCTCAGGTTAAATTCATTCAGATTCGGTATCGTCGTTAAGGCTGCCGAAAGCCTTGCTGAACTTGTCACGGGCTTCCTCTTTTTTCTTTCGTGCCAACTCGGCTGTGGAGGCGAACCTCTGGTCCATCACCTCCTGCTTTTTCTTTTCCTTGGCGAGCAGGTCATCCAGGGAGCTTTTCTCTTTCGCGGCCTTTTCCGACGTGATGACCGTCCCCGATTTGGGATCGATCCAGAGCCGCGTGCGACAGCAAGGACAATGGACAGAGATTATGTCTTCCTTCTGATCTTTCATTTTTCTGATCCATCTGGGTCGTGATTGATCCTGTCAGCAGGGCCGACATCAGGATGATACCACTATCGCCATCGGATTCCTATGGGACTTCCAGCCCTTCCTGCTTTCCTGGCCCCGGGATCTCGATGCTGTGTTTCTTGATGAGCTTGAACAATCCCTGCCGGCTCAAGCCGATCTCCTGGGCCGTGCGTGCCCGATTGAAGTTGAAGCGGTCCAGGGCCTGGTGGATAAAACGCTTTTCGAAATCTGCCTTGGCCCGAAAATAGTCATAAGAGGAGACACTCTCCGGCTCCGTGTGTGGATTTATCCTGGGAGAGAGGTCCCGCTCAGTGATGAGTGTAGATTCATCGCAGAGGATCAGGCAGCGTTGGATCTCTCCCTGGAGCTCCCGGACATTCCCCGGCCATTCGTACTCCTGAAGGAACTGCAGGGCCGTGGGAGTCAGACAAACCCGGCCCCTCTTCATCTCCCGGCAGAATTTGGCCAGGAAATAATTGACCAGCGGTATTATATCCTCCTGGCGACGACGCAGGGGTTCGATCTCAACGGGCAGGATCCTCAAGCGGTAAAGCAGATCCTGCCTGAAAGCACCCTCAGAGACCCTGCTCTCGATGTCCAGGTTGGTGGCGCTGATAAACCGGACATCGACCGGGCGCGGCCGGTTTTCTCCCACCCTGCGGATCTCCCGCTCCTCGATAAGCCGCAGGAGTTTGGCCTGCAAGTGGGGAGACAGGTCGCCGATCTCATCCAGAAACAGGGTGCCGCCGGACGCCTCCTCCACCAAGCCCGGCTTGTCCCTGATCGCTCCGGTGAAAGCTCCCCGGACATATCCGAAAAGCTCGCTCTCGATCAACTGCTCGGGTAGGGCAGCACAGTTGACTGCGACAAAAGGAGATCGAAACCGGGGGCCGCGTCGGTGGAGAGAGCGAGCCACCACTTCTTTTCCGGTACCGCTTTCTCCTCCAATAAAGACAGGGGCCGTGGAATCCTTGAACTTTTCGATCAGCATGAGGAGATGGAGGAAGGCGCTGCTCTTGCCGATCAGCTCTACGGAAGGGGCCGCCTGTTCCAGGGCCTGCCCGGCGGCCGGGTCCTGAAGAACACACGAGTTTCCTCCCATAACGTCACTGTATTGGTAACGCTTTGGCAGCGGGGATTTTCTCATGCCAGATGGGGAGCGGAGCACACTCCCAGGGCCGATGCCGACGTGAGGCGAGGATATGCGGGAGGAGGTCAGTTCGTGGACTGAAGAGCCAGCAGCTTGGCCGCCACATCCCGGAACTCCGGGTTCCAATCCGCAACTTCCTGATAGAACTTGAACGCTTTCTTGCGATCTTTCATCGACTCATAGAGGGAAGCCAACTCAAACTTGAGCGCGAATGACTGATGAGAATCCTTGGCTGCTTTTTCCAGAGCCTTCTCCAACCACCGGACTGCCTCCCCCGGCTCATCTTTCTGGGCATAACAATGGCTGATCAATGTGAGGCTGTCGATCTCCAGCTTCTTGCTGTTGACCGCCAGTTTACACTCTTTTATGGCTTCTTCGAACAGCCCCTGCCCCATGAAGGCGACAGCCAGATTGTAGTGACTATCATAATCATCCTGATCCACTTTCTGGTCCAGGGCCTTGCGGAAGTCGGTCACGATATCCGTCAGGGCCTTCTCCACGCTGGCCGTGTCACCCCGGATCTGGACACGGCAGATGGCTTCTATAGCATCCAGCTCGTCACCGATGATGTCCTTCAGGTCGAAATATGTTTCCTCACCCTCCTTTTCCTGCATCACGATGGGGATGAGATCGGTCTCGGCGAAGATATCGGCGGCCGAGAGATGGCCGTCCATGAGTTCGTCGGCAAAGGCCTGGGGCCCGCCTTTGGGCATAATGCCCGAGAGTTTATCCAGGAGCTCCGTCTCCTTCTTATGGACTTTGCCGATCTTCTGAGCGAGGTCTTGGGTCTTGCTCCTGGCCGTGATCTGTTTGATTTCTTCGATCTTTTCGGCCACCTTTTTTTCATCAGGGTACCGCATCATCAGGTTGTCAAGGATGCGGCGCGCATTCTTGAACAGCCCCTGTTCGATGTACAGATCGACTTTGGAGAGCGTCGAATCGATAATCTCAGAGGTTTCATCCACACGGACGGAGAACGGTTCCTCCATAAGCTCTCCCTCCGCGCCGCCTAACTCCCCCTTGAGAAAGCGGTAATCGGAGTAATAGGTCTGGTTTTGGGGAAACATCTCGACCAGATCCCCAAGCAGCGCAAGGACCTTTTTCTGGAGGTTGTTCTTGCGGTACTGTTCGATCAAGACCCCGTAGATCACCTCGAGATTCTTATTCTGCTTCTTCAGCTTATAGATGCCGGCCAATTTTTCCAGGGTGGGCAAGTGGGCCTTTTTTGAAGCGACCACCAGCCCCAGCAGTCCGATCGCCTTGTCCACCATCTGCTTTCGCACCAGGGTATCGACCAGCGGTTCGTATAACTCGTACACCTGATCCAGCTCTCCGCGCAGGATCAGGATGCGCCCCATCTTAACCCGGGCCTCCACCTCCTTGGGACGAAGAGATATGATCCGGGAGAAAATCTCTTCCGCTTGCTTGGTGTTATCACCCTCGAAATACAGGTTGCCTAGAAGATACAGGGCCTTGATGTTGTCCTTGTCCTTCTTGAGGAGGGAATTAACGAGCTCGAACGCCTCCTCCTTCCTATCCTCGCGCCGGTACAGCTCTATCAGGTTGGTCAGGGTTCGTGGGTAATCCTCTTTCAGCACCCTCGCCTGTTCGAGGGCCTTGCGGGCTTCCTCCAACCGCTTCTTACGCATGCAGGACTCGGCCACGATGTTATACTCTTCGACCGCCCTATCGCCCTGTCCCTGCCGGTTCAGGAGTCCGGCCAGGGTGATCCGCGAGTCCATGTCCTCAGGGCTCAGTTCCAGGAGGGTCTCGTAGGCCTGGATCGCCTCTGCGGTCTTTTCCTGTTTGACAAGAGACTTTGCCAGCCTGGCATACTCCCTCCGGGCCTCTGAGGTAAAGCCCTGGTTATCGTAGAGGCGAGCGAGCCTCTGGATCGCCTCCAGAAACTCGGAGTCGATGCGGCCGATTCGCTTCAGTATGGCGATCGCCTTGGAATTCAGGCCTTTCCCTTCGTAATAATCGGCGATCTTGAACAGTTCTTCGACGGCCTTGCGCTTCTGATCGGCCCGGATGTAGAGGTCTCCGATCTGAGTGCGGACGGGGATGTCCTGTTCTGTGCCCGAGAGCAGTTTTCGCAATTCAGAGATGGCGTCCTGCAGCTTGCCCCGCTTGATCAGTTTTTCTACGAGAGCCTCTATCCTGACCCTCTCTCTGCTGCTCATGAGTCGGCTCTGTCCTTCAAGTTGAATGTCCGCCTGTGAAACACACTGGGCCCCAGTCTCTGGAGAGCCTGGTAGTGCTCGCGGGTCCCGTATCCCTTGTGTTTGGCAAGGCCGTAACCCTCAAAGATGCGGTCCAAGTGAACCACCATCTCATCTCGAAGCACCTTGGCGACGATCGATGCCGCCGCGATCGTGATGCTCTTTGTGTCTCCTTGAGGGACTCTTTCCTGAGAATAATGTACTCCATTCAATCGGAAGCCGTCAACCAAAAGAAAGTCGGGCTCCAGGGCCAATCTCTCGACGGCACGGCGCATAGACTCGAGGGCCGCCCAATGAATGTTCTGATTTTCGATCTCGACATTGCTGGCCATTCCCCAGCCCACCGCCTCGGCGTGCTGGAGTATCAGCCGGCACAATCGCTGCCTCTTCCGGGGAGACAGCTGTTTCGAGTCATTGACTTCGCACATCCAATCCCGAATCCTTCCGTCGATCACCGCAGACGGGAAAACGACAGCGGCCGCCACGACCGGGCCGAACAGTGCCCCTCGCCCGGCCTCATCAAGACCGGCGATGGCCCGGTATCCCTGGGCCAGCGCACTTTTTTCCAGTTGAAAATCAGGCATCTGTCTCTCAAGATCCTCAAGCTGCACAGATCTTAGAGATGATACACCAATTTCCACCGCGACTGCAATTCCCGGCACAATGTTCCGGGCGATCCCAAAGCGCCGCGGCAGAAGGCGGCATCACAGACATCGCCCAGGATAGTTTAGTCTAACCAGGAGGGGAGGATTCGGATTTTCAATACCAACCAAGGGGAATATCCGGCTCTAAAGAGACCGAGGCTTCAGCGGGCCTCTTTGATACGGGCTGCCTTGCCCCGCAGGCTGCGCAGGTAGTAGAGCTTGGCCCGCCTGACTTTTCCGCGCCGGACAACTTCGATCTTCCGGATCATCATGGAATGGAGGGGAAAGACGCGCTCCACTCCCACTCCGAAGGAAAGTTTCCGAACCGTGAAGCTTTCGCGGGACCCGGATCCTTTCCGTGCGATGACATCGCCACGGAAGACCTGGATCCGCTCTTTCTCGCCCTCCCTGATGACCACATGGACCTTGACGGCATCGCCGGTATTAAAGGACTCTATATCCTGCTTAAGTTGTTTTTCCTCGACCTTGTCAATGAGATTCATGGGTATTTCCTTTCGTTTCATTTTGGATGTCAGCCAACATCTGTTGTTCGTCCCGGGTCAAGCTCTTCTGGGCCAAAAGATCTGGCCGTGTTAGCCAGGTTTTCTCCAGCGAACGCTTCAAGCGCCATTTTTCGATCTGTTCGTGATTTCCGGAGAACAGCACTTCGGGCACCTTCATGCCTCTGAAATCTCGAGGCCGTGTGTACTGGGGATGCTCCAGCAGCTCCTGACTGAAACTTTCAGAAGCGACCGACTCCTCTTTCCCTACGACGCCAGACACATATCTGGAGACCGCATCCACGATGACCATGGCCGCCGTCTCTCCTCCGGTCAGGATGTAATCCCCGATGGAGATCTCATCCGTGATCAGGTGCTGGATCACACGCTCGTCTACGCCCTCGTAACGGCCGCAGATGAGGAGCATCCCCGGTCCTCCGGCCATTGCCTCCACCATCCGTGTATCGAGCCGTTTCCCCCTCGGCGAGAGGAGGAAGACGGGTGTTTGCGTGGCCGCCCGAATGTGTTCCACGGCCGCAAAGACCGGCTCGGGCTTCAAAACCATTCCCGGGCTGCCCCCGAAGGGACGGTCATCCACCTGGCGGTGCTTATCGGTCGCGAAATCGCGGAGGTTATGGACATTCACGCTTAAAAGCCTTTTTTCGATCGCCTTTCCCACCACTCCGGCTGAAAAAACCGTCTCGAACATCTCCGGGAAAAGCGTAATTATATCAAATCTCATTTAGATCCAAAAGCCCGTCAGGCGGATCGATCACCAGCCGCCTGTTCTGGAGGTCGAACTCCAGGCAGATCGTGCCGACCAACGGGACCAGGATCTCACGCCCGCCGGACACCACGACCAACAGGTCGCTGCCGGGTACGGCGATCAGGTCCTTGACCCTGCCGACCTCTCGGCCCTCTAAGGTCACGACCGAGAAACCCTCAATCTCGTGAAAGTAATACTCACCCTCCACGAGGGGCGGCAGATCCTCCACTGCTACGAATGCTTCGGAGCCGACAAACTCCTCAGTCTGAGAGATGGATTCGACCCCCTCCAACCGGACGATGTAGAATTCTTTAAAAATGCGAACGGCTTCGACTTTGTATGCGTCTAAGCGTCCCTCTCGTTTAAAAAACAGCCGTGAAAAAAAAAGGCTCTACGGGACGACCCGCCCGAATCCGTAGCTCGCCTCTCCTCCCCTGACTTCTGACGACCTTCCCTATGCTGATCAACTTAAGCCTTCTCGATGATCTCCAGGTTGTATCGCCTCTTCTCTTTCATACCAGCAGCACCGAGGATAACTCTGATCGCGCGAGCGGTTCGTCCTTGTTTTCCGATAACCTTGCCTAAATCTTCCTGGGCGACCTTGAGCTCCAGGATGGTGGTCTGCTCCCCTTGCAGCTGAGTAACAACAACCTTGTCCGGATCGTCCACTAAGGCTTTTGCAATCAATTCTACGAGTTCTTGCACTGTAACCTCCTTTTTGTGCGGCTAAACCGATGGTTTTTCGGACTTAGAGACTTTATTTAAGAGCGACTGAACCGTTTTGGACGCTTTTGCTCCATTCTCCAGCCAGTAATTCGTTCTTTCCATGTCGATCTTGATCTCCACCGGCTCCTTCAAGGGATCATAAAACCCAAGAATCTCTTTGGCTTTGCTTTCCCGTGGCCGCCGGCTATCGGTCACAATCACACGATAAAAAGGTCTCTTCCTTGCACCCAGTCTCATCAATCGAATTGCTACCATTTTTTATCTATGCTTCTCCATTGTAGTAAATAGTGATGATATCGAAAAAAAATCCCAAAGTCAAGCCATCCGACCGCCCCAACCGCCCTCCTTAAAAGGACGGGATGGCACTGGGTTCACTCCCAAATTGAGGGGATATTTCTGAAAACATCCGGGAATCCCTCTGCAGGCCCACTATCCGAGGAAGAACGACGTCAGTGAGGGAAGGATGAGAGCATCTCCTGAAACTGGGATTTCTTCATCATCCTCCGCATCTCCTGGTACTGCTTGAGCAGCTGGTTGACCTCGGCCACCGGCCTCCCGCTCCCGCGAGCGATCCGCAGCCGGCGGCTGCCGTTGATGATCTTGGGATTTTCCCTCTCCCTGGGCGTCATGGAGTTGATGATGGCCTCGAAGTAGGCCACCTTGTTGTCATCCACTTTCATCTTGGACATTTGTTTAAAGGGACCGCCCACAGGGAGGTCGCTGAGGATCTGTGACAGAGAGCCCATCTTCTTGAGCTGGAGGAGCTGTTTGCGAAAATCCTCCAGAGAAAATTCCTGTTTCCTCAACTTACGGGCGAGTTCCTCCGTTTCTTTCTGGTCTGTCTCCTTCTCTGCCTTTTCTATGAGGGAGAGCATATCGCCCATCCCCAGGATGCGCGAAGCCATGCGCTCAGGGTGGAAGACCTCCAGGCGGTCGAACTTTTCCCCCACACCCACGAATTTGATGGGCTTCCCGGTCACCGAAACGATGGACAGCGCCGCACCTCCCCGGGCATCTCCATCCAGTTTGGTCAAAATGATGGACGTCAGTCCGATTTTTTCCGCGAACTCAGAGGCGCTCTTGACAGCATCCTGCCCGGTCATCGCATCTCCCACATAGATGGTCTCGACGGGATCCAGGATGTCCCGGGCCAACCGCAGCTCCTCCATAAGCTCCTCATCCACATGGAGACGTCCGGCCGTATCCACGATGAGAGGGTCATAGCCGTGCTCGCGGGCATGGGCCTTCACCTCCCCGAAGGCTTTTTGGGGTCGGGCCATCTGATCC
>JBGUED010000068.1:0-9068 GCA_041821525.1 Candidatus Aminicenantaceae bacterium
CTCGATGTTGAACCGGCGGGCACGGGTCAGATAGTTATCGATCTTCTCTTCCCGGATGATCTCTCCGTACCGGTTGTCCTCGAAGCGCTCTACCTTGGGATAGATGACATCCTTCAGTTCCGGCGGCGATGTGACGCCCTCGTATTCCAGGGAGTGATCCACGCTGATGCGGAAACGGTCGGAGATGCAGTACCCGTTGAATTCGCTGGCCGGGAAGGTGCAGAACCAGTTGGTCACGCCGGCCTTGAATCCGTTGTCACTAAGGATCTCCCAGATGAATTTCACGCGGATGTCATCCACGGAATATGGGATCTCGATGTTGTTGTCGTCGACGAACTTGAAGTCCAGGACTCCGTGTTTGAGCATGGTCTTGCCCGTCGCGATGGACGTCCAGACCACCGGCGACTTGGTCGGGCGGAAGGTCTCGAACACTCCCCAGGTCCCCTGGTCTTTCAGCGCCCGAAGGTTGGGCAGCTTCCCCTGCTCGAACAGGGGATCCATGATATTCCAGTCCGCTCCGTCCAGGCCGATGACGATAACCGGTCCGGCCGACGGGCTCAGGGACTGGAAAAGGACATACCCCGCGGCCCCTATCAATATTATGCCCAGGAGGGCGATGATGAGCTTCTTCATATGCGGATTTTAGGGGAAGTCCCCCAGGTTGTCAATGGAAGCCGGCCATGCTTCAGGGGTGATCCTGCTTCCGGAAGAAGCGGCCTTTGCTGAAATAATTCCCGACGAAGGGAGAGGGGACGTTGCGGCCCTTTTTGGGGTATGTGAGGTCTCTATCGCTGGGCACGAGCTTCTCCGAGATCAAATGATGCCAGAGGACCTCAGCCGCGATGCGGTGTGCCGTGTCGCTGGGGTGTGCGTCATCGAAGGGGACCGTTTCCAGGATGTTCCGGTCGAGCCCGGTATAGACATCGAAGAGGTCGATCCAGCTCAGTTGAGCTGTGTCCAGAACTTCATGCAGCCGGCCGTGGATGTCCTTGAAGGGGTAGGTCTCATCCAGGCCGAAGGAGAACAGCGGAAAGATCATCACGATCACCGGGATCCCCTCTGAGAGGGAGAACTTCCCCAGTTCCCGCAGCGCTTCCCGAGTCAGCCGCCAGCCCGAATATTCTTCCTGGTAGAGCCATTGATAGTACTGGATCTGGCCCCGGAAGGTTCTGTAATTGAATGCCCTGTGGGATATCAAGCGATACAGAGCGGAGCGGTCATACAGGAATCCGGCCAGCCCGGACCCTTTCTGGAAGTGCCGGACCGTGAGCCGGTCCCGCATCGCGTTGACCTCTTTCATTCCCCCCCGGTTCTCGGAATCGTTGAGGCAGTAGCCCAGGATGATGAGATCGGGATCGAACTTCACAGCCTGCTCCTTGATCAGTTCGACCTCCTGGTTGGTCGATCGCCCGGGCACTCCCAGATTCAGGACCTGATAGGTGATCCTTTCGCTATTGCCCATGTAGTTGAGATACCGCTCCAGCTTCTTGGGATAGGTGTCGTCGAAGTTGACTCCCCCGCCCTGAGTGAAGGAGTCGCCCACGGCGAAGATCCGGAACTGCTTGGAGAGTTTATTTTCGGGGTATTCAAAATCCCGGAATCCCAGAGAATTGTAGATCAGTTGCGGCTGCCGGAAATGGGCCTCGACCGTGCGTGGGCCCGGCCGGGAAAGGACTCGGGATGCCAAGAACTCGGCCACAAGCAGCGCCCCAGCCAGGCTGATGAGCAGGACGGCCGCGTTTAGGGCGACTTTCCGCCGCCGCCTGGGCTTGAGCCGGGGGCCTTCGCCTTCTCCCGCCGTCGGTGCTCTTTCCTCTGATTCGCTCTGAGACATGGCCTCCATCTTATATCACAGGCAGGGGTTCCGGTCAATCGGCACCCCTGGGGCATGGGGCTTTCCTCGGTCCTGTCAGCCCCTGGCTCGGTGCGGCGGTTCCGGATTCCGCAAGGGGCGTTATGCCCGCCAGGCGAGGCCGCAGCCTACCGGCCGACTTTGACAGAACATGGCTTCTGTGCTAATTTACCACCCACCAATTCGAGGTGATGTCAATATTGTCACGGAGAGATCGCGCGTGGAAACACTTTCATTTATAGTACTCATCCTGCTGACCATCCTGGCGTATTCGGGAGGCTCGGCCTCCCCCGCTGGGAAGCACACCGAACCCCGGCCTCAGGCATTGGATCTGCTGCTGGTGCTCGTCCTGGTGGCCGCCGCCGTGTACTCCCGCTTGACGTTCGGCCTGAACCGCTGGCTCGTGATCCTGATCTGGGTCAGCATCTCGGCGCTGGTCGCCTTGGCGGCCGGCCGGCTGCGGAAGACGTCCGAAGGCGGCACGCCCTTTAAGGGGAGTTTCGAGGGGCCACCTGGCCGCGGCCTCAAAGGGCTCTGGCAGCGCTGGTCGGAATTTTCCAAGCGCATGGGCGCGTTCCAGAGCCGGATTCTGCTGTCCTTGATCTTTTTCCTGCTCGTCTCTCCCTTTGCGCTGGCCGTGCGTGTGTTTTCCGATCCCCTGGGACTCAAGCCTCGGCCGGAAGGCTCCTACTGGCTCCCGAAGAAAGAAGACGTGGCCGATCTCGAGTCCTACCGGAGGCAGTCCTGATGTACATCCTGGGCATTTCCTGCTTCTACCACGATGCCGCGGCCGTGCTGCTGGAGGACGGGAAGCTGGTGGCGGCAGCCGAGGAGGAGCGCTTTTCCCGCATCAAACACGACTTCGACTATCCCGAGAACGCCATCCGTTTCTGCCTGGAGCGCGCGGGGATCGCCAGCCGGGATCTCGACTATGTGGTCTTCTACGAGAAGCCGTTCCACAAATTCGAACGCATCCTGATGACCTCCCTCCAGGGATTTCCTCACTCCTGGAAGGCGTTCCGCGAATCCATGGTCACCTGGCTGGGGGACAAGCTCTGGGTGAAGAGCCTGCTCAAGGACAGGCTGGGCGTCGAAGAGAAGAAGATCCTCTTCACAGACCACCACCTCTCGCATGCGGCCAGCGCCTTCTATCCTTCACCGTTCGAAGAGGCTGCCATACTGACCGTGGACGGCGTGGGCGAATGGGCCACGGCCTCCATGGGGACGGGCAGGGGCAGCCGGATCCAGGTGACCAACGAGATCCGCTTCCCCCACTCGCTTGGCCTGCTCTACAGCGCGTTCACTGCGTTCCTCGGCTTCCGGGTCAACAACGGAGAGTACAAGGTGATGGGCATGGCTCCCTACGGCCAGCCGCGGTACGTGGACAAGATCTATGACCACCTCATCAAAGTCGCCGACGACGGCTCGTTCCGGATCAACATGGATTACTTTTCCTTTCACCGTTCGGACGAGAAGACCTTCAACACCAAGTTCGAGGATCTGTTCGGGGATCCGCGGCCCCAGGAAATGAACTTCTTTACCTCAGACACCCGGTACCCCACTTATTTCGGGGACAAGCCGGCCGATTATGCGCAGATGTGCAAGGTCAACGAGCACCATGCCGATATCGCCGCCAGCATCCAGCGGGTGACCGAAGAGGTCCTCCTGAAGCTGGCCGTGTCCCTGCACAGGGAGACCGGGCTGACCAAGCTGTGTATGGCCGGGGGTGTGGCGCTGAACTCGGTGGCCAACGGGCGGATCCTGCGCGAAACGCCCTTCGAGGAGGTGTTCATACAGCCGGCGGCCGGAGATGGCGGCGGGGCATTGGGAGCGGCGCTGCAGGCCTATCACGGGCTGCTCGGCAAGGAACGCACCTTCACCCTGGAGCATGCCTATTGGGGGCAGGACTACTCGGATGACGAGATCAGGAGCTTCCTGGAGGACGCGAACATCCCCTATGAACACATCCCCGACACGGACAAGCTCATCGACCGGGCTGTGGGGGAGCTTACTTCGGGGCGCGTGGTGGGCTGGTTCCAGGGCCGGTTCGAGTGGGGGCCGCGGGCCCTCGGCAACCGCAGCATCCTGGCCGATCCGCGTTCCGAGGAGATGAAGGATCTGGTGAACATCAAGATCAAGTTCCGCGAACCCTTCCGGCCCTTTGCTCCCGTTATCCTGGAAGAGCGAAGCGGCGACTATTTTGAAAGGGATGACCTGGCAAAACAGTATATGGCCCGCTACATGCTGATGGTCCTGCCGCTCAAGGAGGACAAGCGAGACCTTGTCCAGGCCGTCAACCACATGGGCACAGGGCGCCTGCAGACGGTCCGCGAGGAGTGGAACCCGCGCTATTACCAGGTCGTGAAGCAGTTCGGGGAGGCCACCGGAGTCCCGGTCCTGCTCAACACCTCATTCAATCTGCGGGGCGAACCTATCGTCAACACCCCGGCCAACGCCTACAACACCTTCAGCAAGAGCGGCATCGACGCCCTCGTGCTGGAAAATTATTGGATACAAAAATGAACGGATGGGTTATAATCCGTTCCGTCAGAGTCGGATAACATGGGCGCAGCGAATAGGTTCTTTTCCAGGCTGGGGGTTTTCGGCGAGCTGCTGCAGTTCCTCTGGCATCGGAAACTCTGGTGGATGATCCCCATGATCGTCGTGCTGGTCCTGTTCGGCCTCCTGATGATCTTTACCGGGAGCTCGGCAGTCGCTCCTTTTATCTACACGCTGTTTTGAGCGGACACCCCTTGCCCGAAAAGATCTTCCCTTCACTCCCCTCCAGGCCTCGGATGAGCCTGGATGTCAGGGCACACGGAAGCGCATGATTTTGGGAGGTTTTGGCCGCTCTCCTCGAGTTGACAAAAAACGCCATTCTTGTTATCTTGACATGTTTTATCAATATCGAGATTTCTAGTTCTTATTGGAGGATACGTATGAAAGCAGCATTTCGGACCATAGCCCTGTCCATTCTCGTGTTTGCCCTGATCTCTGTTCATCTGGCAGCGCAGGTCGAACAGGTCAACGACACGACCGGCGGCATGGCGGAGCTTCCTTATGTCAAGGTCATGAAAGATGGGAACATTATGGTCATCTACGGCGAAGGGCATCATTTCAACAACGACTTCATCATGTATTACAAGATCCTGAATACCCAAACCAATACCTGGTCCAGCCAGAAAAAAGCCGTGGATCGCTTCCGTTCCTCCGCCTACCCGCAGCTGGCCTCGGATCACGAGGGCAATCTGCACCTGGCCTATCACGACGGCAGTTCCTCTGGCCACCGCGACATCTGGTATGCCAAGTTCGACATTGCCAAGTATGAGTGGAAACCCAAGAAGATGGTCTACGCGAGCCAGGGCGTCAACTCTACCTGGCCGCGCATCCAAGTCGATCCGGATACGGAAAAGATCTATGTCGTGTGGTCGCACAACTACGGGACCACGATCAGCGCCATGGACCTCTGCATGATTGAGAATCCCTTTGATGGCCTCTGGCCCGTGGAAAAGAGCCTGCGGCTGACCATCTCCGACTCCCCGGGGGATGTCTCCATACACGGTGATTTCGCCTACCGGGACGGCAAGGTCTATGCCGTCTGGATGGATGACGCAAACAAAACCAATCAATGGAGTCTCTATTACAACGATGGAAAACGCAATCCGACTACCGGGGCCTGGAGCTTCGGGACCCCCACCTACCTCTTCCCCTCAACTCAGAAGCAGTACTACCCCGCCATCGAGCTCGATGACAACGGCGATGTCCATGTGCTGTTCTCACACAAGGGCAATCCCATGTTGTACACCAAGAAGACCGGAGAAACCTGGTCCAATCCCAAGCCCGTCACCGACGGGGCCACGGATCAGAACATGTTTGCCGTGCTGGTCTTCAAGGCCGGGCTCCTGCACACCGTCTTCCGGCAGGGGACCGATGTGTTTTACGCCCGGGCCCTGAGCGACGGCAACTGGACCAAGCCGACCAAGATCGCCGACGGACAGTTTCCCGGATACCCCGGTATCGATGCGGACGAGCAGGGGAATGCCCATGTGGTCTTCAGTGACGGCGACCCGGACCATCCCCGCCAGGTCTACTACACCAAGGTCACGCTGCCCGGCAAAGCGCCCGATGCCGTGGCCAAGGCCAATCCTGACAACGGTCTGACCCCCTTGACCGTCAACTTCGACGGCAGTGCCTCCTCTGATGCGGACGGCAATATCAAGGACTACAACTGGAGCTTCGGTGATGGGGCCTCGGCCAATGGCAAAAAGGTCTCCTACACCTATAAGACCGCCGGTACATTTACCGCCACGCTCACGGTCATCGACGACGACCTCAGGACAGGGGCCGATTCGGTGGTGATCACGGCCCATACGGGCGCTCCCCAGGCCCTCTTCATCGCCACCCCCAATACGGGTATGCGTCCCCTGACCGTCATCTTCGACGCCTCGCCGTCCGAGGACTTCGATGGCGAGATCGAGGCGTATGCATGGGACTTCGGGGACGGCACAGGGGACTCTGGGATTCTCACCCAGCACGTCTATGAAAACGGCGGCGACTTTGAGGTCGTTCTAACCGTGACCGACAACGAGGGCCGGACCGGCCAAGACGAACAGATCATCGATGTTTTTCAGCCTCCGGTGGCCATCTTCACGGCCGATCCCACTGTAGGCGTGCCTCCGCTGACGGTCCATTTCGACGGCCGCGACTCCTATGATGAGGACGGTGAGATCACGAACAACCGCTGGGACTTCGGTGACGGGCTCATAGGCGGATCCCCGCAGCAGGACCACGTCTACGGTTCGCCGGGGATCTTCACCGCCATCTACACCGTGACCGACGACGACGGATACACAGGTACCGCCATGAAGCTCATCAAGATCCTGGACCGTCCTCTCCCCCCGGTCAATGTGAAGAACCGGGCCGCCACCAACCGGGCCGGCTTCTACACCGAATACATCAACGTGGTCACCTGGAACGCCAACCCGGATAACGAGGGCCTTTTCCCAGTTGCCTCCTACTATATCTACCGCAAGCCCCTAGGTGCGGATGATTCCCAGTACACCCTGAGGGGCCAGGTATCCGGCTCCACCTACACGTTCAATGACGCGGGATTCAGCGGGCTCGCCGAAACCGACAACTATGAGTATGCGGTGACCTCGGTGGATGACGAAGGCAACGAGAGCGTCTTTTCCTCCCAGTTGGAAGGGAGCTCCGGAGGCACGGTGCAAACCGCTGCCGAGAGCGAGCGCACAGCAATAAAATAGGCACAAAACCGAAACAATCAAAGCCCGGCGGAAACGCCGGGCTTTTTTATTTATCCAGCCTGCGTATTGATACCGAATCGAACCAGACTTCGTTCTTCCCCGTGGCGAAGAGCCTCAGGGTAAGCTGGCGAGGGGAGCGCAGGGAAAGTTTCAGGTCAAACTCCCTGTACTCGTCTCCAGCGGAAAAGTCCCTGCCCAGGAGATCGGCCTGGCTGAGGGCGCGCTGTCGTGCCTCCGATGTGACATCCAGGCGCACCACCCGTTCGCCGGCAGGAACCGAGCCCTTGGCCTTGAGGCGGAACGCGAATGCATAATCCCCGGCGGGAAACCGGTCGAGCGGCAGCTTGAGGAGCGCGCCCTCGGGATTCTTCTCAGCAGCGAATGCCAGCCTGCCTGAAGCGTCCGGATCGAACCGGGGCAGGCCGTTCTCCCCGAAGAAGGCCTCCCCCTCCCACATGTCCTGATCCCCTCCCGGTACTCCGTCCGTGGGGTACAGGTCGTACAGCACCAGGTAGGTGTTCCATATCGGGTAGCGCGCCAGGATGCGCGCATTTCGCATGTGCTGGGGAAAATCCTTTTTATAATCGAAGATCTCTTCAGCGTGAGCAGACAGGAGCGCATGTGTGATGCGGTATCGGTCCGGAAAGTCCAGGCCCTTGTTTATGTACCCGCTGGAGTAGGCATGGGCTTCGTGGGTGTTTTCCAGGCACATGACCATGGAGACCAGTCCGGCCAGCCGAATGTGGTGAAAGGCTTTGCCCAGGTCCTGGGAGATGTGCATGCGGTCATAGGGCGGATCGAGGGCCCAGCGGGACCAGGAGCGGAGGTTGAGCGCCACAGAGAAGAGGACCAGAAACGCGATGACAGCATTCCGGGCGGCCGGGGAGAGGTTCAGGGCTGCGCTGCGGGGCCAGAACCGCATGATCAGATACACGATCCCGGTCCCCAGGGCGGCCAGCACCAGAACCTGCAGGGATCGGTGGGTCCAGGCCGCTGCTCCTACAGGACGGGACACCAGGATGAGCAGGGCGCTTATGGCATAGAGGAGCCAGAAGAAAAGGAATCCGAGAAAAAGCAGGGGGCGTTTCTGCGGCCGCGCCAGCCTTCCCGACTGCCGGATGTCATGCAGAAATCCCACCGACAGCAGGACGATGGGGACGATGACCGGCATCAGGTGCCGGGCGGCCCGGTACTGGATCATGGAGAAATACACGGTGTTGGATATGATCCAGAATCCGCTCACCCAACTCACCAGGGAGACTTCCCTGGGGGAGATCACAGCCCTGTACGCCAGCCCCAAAAGGGCGAGGGCGGAGATCAGGGTGAGGAGGGGGGCTTCCATAAAAAAGAAAAGGGGACGCATCCAGAACATCTTGAGGATGTCCTGGTATCCGTGTGTCAGCCAGAACAGATTGGAGGCGGCGAAGTCCTGGAAATCTTCGATGTGGGGAAGATAGATCAAGACGAACCAGCTCCCTGTGACCGCCAGGAGGCCCAAGAGGAAAAACAGGCCGGAGGAGAGCGCCGGGCGTATCCGGGAGGAGTATTGGAAGAACACGAAGACCACCGTACCCAGGAAGACCGCCGGCAGCACGTGGAGCAGCGTCCCCTTGGACATGAAGGCCAGGAAACACATGGCCCCTGCCAGGAACAGATCGATCTTCTCCGGATAATCCCGCCGGTTCAGGAAAAAGAGGGCCAGGACCACGAAGAACATCATGGGCATGGCCCGCACCGCCACCTGGCTGAAGACGGCGAAGATGGTGTTGAAGCCCAGGAGTGCCGTCCCGATCAGGGCGAACGTTCGGTCGTAGGTCTTCTGCAGGATCAGAAAAAAGAACATCAGCAGCAGACAGCTGAAGAGCGCGGGCACGGCGTTCATCTGCGCGAGGCCCTGGCCGAAGAGTGCGAAGATGACATAATTCGGGATGTGGGGGATGATGCTGGCATAC
>JBGUED010000069.1:0-8933 GCA_041821525.1 Candidatus Aminicenantaceae bacterium
GCAACATCGACAACTCGGTCGAATCCGCGGAACTCGGCCCTGGCTGGACCGGTGCGACCAAATCGGGATTCGGGGCTTCGCTCCAGCCCAAGTACTACGAGGAGTACCTCTCAGAAACCTTCGAGCTACCCCAGGACGTCGAGGTGCCCATCGGCCGTTATTCCTTTTTCGGGGTCGAGGGCATGTTCAATACGCCCATGGGGAGGACTTTCGCTTTGGTGACCATATTTCAGGGCGGGGGATTCTATGATGGAAATCGTGTGAGCCTGGGCCTGATGCCGCTCTGGAATCTGAACTCCACCTGGCAGTTCGAGGGATTCTACCAGTACAACCGTGTGAAGTTCCCCGGGCGCGGCCAGGGTTTCACAGCGCATCTGGCCAGGGTGAGGGTCCTGGCGACCATCTCTACGAAATTCACGGCCAGCGCCTTTGTACAGTACAACGGGGCAGCGGATGTGATGATCGCCAACGTGAGGTTCCGCTACAATCCACGTGAAGGGAATGACCTCTATCTGGTCTACAATGACGGGCTCAACACCAACCGCTACCGAGAGGTCCCCAACCTTCCCTACACTGAGAGCCGCACCTTTCTGATCAAATACTCTTACACCTTCAACATCAAATAACCTGAATAATTCATATAATGTGAATTATCCAGTATAATTAAGGAACAAAAAAGGGAATCGATCATGCTTTCAAGCACGAGAACGCAAGCGAGGACTCGTGTCCTTCTCTGGGTAGCTGTCCTGGGGTGTCTTCTTTTCTTCAACTGTACTTCAACCGGGCGGGAAAGTGGCTACACTCGCCCCAACATCTTGTTCATCATGTCCGACGACCACTCAGCCCAGGCCTGGGGTATATACGGCTCACACCTGGATGCAGTTGCCCCCACTCCCCATATCCAACGTCTGGCCCAAGAGGGCTGTCTGCTCCTGAATTGTTTTTGCACTAATTCCATCTGTGTCCCCAGCCGAGCCAGCATCCTTACCGGTCAATACAGCCACTGCAACGGAGTGTTTACTCTCTCCGAAGCCCTGGAGCCTGAGGCCGACAACGTCGCCAAACGGATGCAGGGCAGCGGATATCAGACCGCCGTGATCGGAAAATGGCACTTGAAAAGCCCCCCCAGCGGGTTCGATTTCTACAACGTGCTCCCGGGACAGGGACGCTACCATAACCCCGTACTGAAATCTTCAGACAACTGGGACGAGGGCACAGAACACAGCGGCTTTTCCACCGATGTTATAACCGACCTCAGCCTGGAATGGCTGAAAAACCGCGACCAGAAACGCCCGTTTTTTCTGCTCTGCCATTTCAAGGCCACACACGAGCCCTTTGCCTATGCCCCCCGTTTTGCCGAGCTGTTCCGTGAAGAGGATCTGCCCGAGCCGGAAAGCCTTTACGAAGGAGGGCCGAATCCGTCCGGGCGGACCTTCAGCGGCCAGGTGCTCGAGATCCTGGGCCAGCGCTATGTGGAGAATCCCAACAACCGCTATCCAGGAGAACCTTTCGAGCTGGATGGCATGGGTCACCGGGATGCCCGCGGCAAGATCTACCAGAAATTCATCAAAGATTATCTCCGGGGAGTGGCCGGGATCGATGAGAATATCGGACGCCTGCTTTCCTATCTGGACCGTGCAGGCCTGTCCCGGGACACGGTCGTGATCTACACCTCCGACCAGGGATACTTCCTGGGGGAACACGGATTCTTCGACAAGCGTATCATGTATGAGGAATCTCTGCGCATGCCGTTCGTCATCCGCTATCCCCGGGAGATCGATCCGGGATCGCGCATCAGCGACCTGATACTCAATGTCGATTTCGCTCCCCTGTTCCTAGACTATGCTGGATTGCCTGTGCCCGACTGGATGCAGGGTTCGAGTTTCAAGGCGAATCTGCAGTCTCGGACACCAAAAGCCTGGCGAAGTTCCATATATTACCGCTACTGGCTCCATCAGGTGCAGCGGCCGGCCCATTTTGGGATCCGGACGGAACGTTACAAACTGATCTTTTTCTACGGTTCTCCGCTTGATATGCCTGGTGCCCATGAGGAGCCTACCCCACCCAGTTGGGAATTTTACGATATTCACACAGATCCATCAGAGACACGCAATGCCTACGGCGACCTGCAGTACCGGGGCGTCATTAGGGATTTGAAGAGCCAACTCAAAAAGCTCAGGCAAGACCTGGGGGATACCGATGCAAACAGCTCTCTGATGCAGGCGATCCTGGCCGACCACTGGGACCAATGAGTACCTGCATATTTTCTGTCGGTTCGCCAAATCCAGGGCTCCGTACCGACTAAATCCATATATACAGGAAAAAAGCATGCGCTGCCCTCGCTGTTCCTCAGAAAATGCGCGGTCCACGAACGCCTGTGTCCAATGCGGCACGCCCCTCAGGGCGGCCAAGCCCTCGTCAAAACTCAAGATCCCATGGTATGGATATTTGGCCGTCGGCCTAGCCCTGGCAGTCATTTTCTATTTTGTATTTCTAGGTGGTTCTGAGTCTGTTAATCCCCTACCAGAAAGCTTGGGCATCCCTGCTCCAACAACCCAGGCTCCCATAGCAGGAGAGGCCGCAGATACTCAGGAGGCGCCTTCTGCACTTATCCTTGGGCATGTCACTATCCGCACCAGGCTCGGCGAGCAGGTTTATCGAACTCAATCCGCGGTTCTGGGAGGCTCCTGGATCGCCCTCCCGATCTGGTCGGTGCTCGGAGGAGACGTCTGGAAATTTCTTGGTAACGAGGGGGATGATGCCCGGCTCACGCAGGGTTTTTGGACACAGGGGATGCCTTTGGGATTCTGGAAACTCGACACACCCTTGGGTGTAGATCACCCGCCGCTTGCATCCTGGGACAATAATTTGCCTCTGTACTGGCAGGCATTGAGTCCCGAGGCCTCGTTGAACAGAGTGATGCTGGATAGCCCTCCCCAACCGTATGGTCTCTTCGCCCGCATGCCTATTCCAAAGCACTTCAAGACACCCGGCGTGTTCCTTCAGAAAAACCGGATCGTGGGCTGGACCTTTGGTTCTGGCTTGGATTTCGCCTTCCTGTGGACTGGATCCGATACGGCCGGACTTGATCCCAATATCCGCACCTCAGATCTGGTGGGAGTGGCCTTTGCCGATTCCCAGGAGGGACGCGTCTCCCAAGCCCTGGGAATGAACGAAACGAACAATAGCCTCCCCAAGCTTAGGGCGCTCACCGAAGGACTCACACTCCCTCCTGAGCTGCCGCCCGAAGATAAGCCCGCCCAACTGCAGCTCCCCTCTATCAACAGACAGGTATTGCAGCTGGCGAACAAGCTCATGCAAGCCAACCAAGCGCAGGATGTGGCTTCGCTGCTGGATGAGCAGGTGATTCGGGCATCCCAAGATGTCGAAATTCTGAAGATTGCAGCTCAGGCCCGTCTAGCCGCTTTTGATCACAGGAGGGCTCTCCGATTTTTCGAGGGTCTGAAGGACAATTTCTCTCCTGATCCAGAAATTCATCAGTCTAATCTGGACAGGTTCCACCTCGACCTTTACAAGGACTGGGTGCAGAGCGATATCGAACAGGAACTCGTGTCCAGAGGTTGGGAGGCTTTCGAGGCGGGAAGAAGGGCCTTCCCGGATGACACAGAGCTTCATCTCCTGGGAGTGGAACTGGCCATCGCAGGGAAGGAATGGGGCCGGGCCGAAGAACTCCTCGGGATGCGGAGCTTCCCGGCCGCTTTTAAAAGCCGCGCCAGCAATCTCGAGGTCATTATCCTGGAGCGCAAGAGCGAGGAAGGCAAGGTTGTCATCCGTTTCCCTCAAGGAGCACAGGATATTCCCATCGATATCCTCCTCAATAAGCGCATAGTCCAGAGATTCGTTCTCGACACCGGCGCCAGTGTAGTGACGATCCCTTCAGAGGCATTGGAAGCGCTCGGCATTACGATCGACAACAACACTCCGGTACGCAGGGTTTCGACTGTTTCAGGCTACACATTCGCCTATGAGGTTTCTCTCAATCAGATGGAAATCAAAGGACAGCGCGTCAACAACATACCTGCCCTGGTCATCGACATCCCGGGACAGCCCGGCATCGGCCTGCTGGGACAGAGCTTCCTCAAGTATTTCGAAGTCGAGATTGACGGTAAAAAGGGTATCCTCCGCCTTAAGCGAAAATAGCGGGAGTTTATTCTTCCACATAAAACCGGAAAATATCCGTATCCGGCTATTTCATTTGTGGGGCTGTGCCAGCAGTCCTGGGAATCAGCTGTTTCCTGTCAGATTTTTTATAATACCACTTGATAATATCAATATATCTTGATATACTGTTTTATATGACTCCCGTTACCTTGTTCAAGGCTCTTTCCGACGAGACACGTCTGCGTCTTCTGAATCTGTCCCTGCATCATGAGCTGAACGTCAACGAGATCGTCCGGGTTCTGGGAATGGGGCAGTCGCGTGTCTCCCACCACTTAAAGATCCTTACCGACAGCGGACTCCTCACCCACCGCCGTGACGGGCTCTGGATATTCTATTCCGCGGTCAGTGACGGCCCGGGATCGGATTTTATTCGGTCCGTCCGATATCTCTTTGAGAACGACAGGCATTTTCACCAAGACCTGGACGCAGCGGCCCTCCTGATAGCGGAACGATCCAAGCGGACGACCCGGTTTTTCGATTCTGTGGCAGGCAATTGGGAGAGGCTCAAGAAGGAGTTGCTGGGGGATGTGGGCATAAACCGGAAGATTCTCGATGCACTTCCCGAGAGGGGCACCATGGTCGACCTCGGCTGCGGCATCGGAGACCTGCTCCCGGTCCTGAAACAGAAAGCGGACATGGTCATAGGAGTCGAGAGGTCCGCCAAAATGCTGGAAGAGGCGCGGAAGAATTTTGTGTCCGAACCGGACCGCATCGATATACGCGTAGGAGAACTCGAACACCTTCCCTTGCGGGACAACGAGGCGGATGCCGCCATCACCAATATGGTGCTGCATCATTTGCCTGATCCCCGCAAGGCGCTCCAGGAGGTCCGACGGATCCTGAGGATGAGCGGGACGTTCTTGATCGTAGACCTGATCCAGCACGAAGACGAGAGCATGCGTGAGGCGTTCGGCGACCATTGGCTTGGTTTCTCTCCCGAAGTCCTGGAGAGATGGCTCAACGAGTACGGCTTCAGCACCACCAGAATCGAGCGCTTCGACCTCAAAACAGGACTCGAAGGCTTTATTCTTCTATCTAATAAAAATAGTCATGAAGGAGACTGATATGAACGCTTTGAAGCTCGATCCAACACTGAAATATAAGGTCAAGGATCTATCCCTGGCTAAATGGGGGCTGGAAGAGATGAGGCTTTCCGAGAACGAGATGCCAGGTCTCATGGCCGTCCGAGAGAAATACGGGCCGCAAAAATCCCTGCAGGGGCTGAAGATCACCGGCAGTCTCCACATGACCATCCAGACGGCCATGCTGATCGAAACCCTAGCCGAACTGGGCGCAGACATCCGCTGGTCCTCCTGCAACATCTTCTCCACCCAGGACCACGCAGCCGCCGCCATTGCCCAGAACGGCACGGCCGCGGTTTTCGCTTGGAAAGGGGAAACGCTGGAGGAGTACTGGTGGTGCCTGGAACAGGCTCTGGTCTGGCCGGACGGCACAGGGCCCGACCTGATCGTGGACGACGGAGGGGATGCGACGCTTATGGTCCACGAGGGCGTGAAGGTGGAGAACGATCCCTCCCTGGTGGAGAAAGACTACCCGGTCAGAGAGTTCCAGATCCTGATCGATCGCTTCAAGGAAAGCAGGCAGAGGGACCCAAAGTTCTGGACCAAGATCGCCTCTAAGATCCGGGGTGTCTCCGAGGAGACAACCACCGGAGTTCACCGGCTGTATCAACTGGCCGAAGAGAAGCGGCTGCTGTTCCCGGCCATCAACGTCAATGATTCGGTCACCAAATCAAAGTTCGACAACCTGTACGGCTGCCGCGAGTCCCTGGTCGACGGGATCAAGCGCGCGACAGACATCATGCTGGCCGGAAAAAAGGTCGTGATTCTGGGTTATGGCGACGTCGGTAAGGGGAGCGTCCAGTCTATGAAGGGCTTTGGAGCCCGAATCTATGTAACCGAGATCGATCCCATCTGCGCCCTGCAGGCTGCCATGGAGGGCTATTCCGTGGTCACTCTGGAAGATATAGTAGAGGATGCAGACATTTTCGTCACGGCTACAGGAAACTACCATACCATAACCGGCGCCCACATGGAGCGCATGAAAGACGGGGCCATCCTCTGCAATATCGGACACTTCGATAACGAGATCGAGATGCTCCACCTGGAAAGCAATCCCAAGTGTGTCAAGACCACCATTAAACCTCAAGTGGATAAATGGACCCTGGAGTCCGGTCACTCCATCATCGTGCTGGCCGAGGGCCGCCTGGTGAATCTGGGATGCGCTACCGGGCACCCCAGCTTTGTGATGAGCAACAGCTTCACCAACCAGAGCCTGGCCCAGATAGAGCTGGCCACCAAGGAACACGAGCTGCAGGTCTACACGCTGCCCAAGATCCTGGATGAAGAGGTCGCAAGGCTTCATCTCAGCAAGCTGAACGCCCGGCTCACTCGGATGACCCAGGAACAGGCCGACTATCTGGGTATTCCCGTGGAAGGCCCGTACAAGCCGAATCACTATCGATATTAATAATAATGGGGACGGACCACGAAATCTTACTAATTCAACAGCATTTAGATCCTTAAAAGCCCCATTTTTTAGCCTAAAAACGGCATTTTTGCCATGTTTTTGCCATTCAACAAAATATCTGTCGTTTCCCCCATCCCTATCCACACCGGAGTCGATGTTCCCTCAGACCAAAAAGAGGCTGCTGCCAGATTAATAAAGTACTTGACCCTGTTCGCAATATGGACTACATATTTGCCTTTCATGAACTCGACGGAGGTCATCCAATGAAACGACATACTCTTATCCTGCTAATCCTGAATGTTTTGATCTGCACTACGGCATTCGCTCAAACAGATCCTGTCGTCACGAAGATCATTAAAATTGGAACGACGGATAATCGCGTAATGGACCATCTCGATATATTGAGCAACCGGATAGGCGGACGATTGATCGGCTCCGGCGCCTACGAGGACGCAGAAAAATGGACCGCGAGCGAATTTATAAAATGGGGCCTGGAAGTGGAAATGGACGAGGCCGGGGAACTCCCCGTCGGCTTCAATCGCGGGCCTTGGTTCGGAAGTATGTTGTCAGAAGACGGCATGACATTGCATTTTGTGACACCCTCATACACAGCCGGCACAAAAGGCATTCAACGCGGCCCCGTTCTCATAGAGCCCAAGACTCAGCGGCAGTTCGACAATATGAAAGGTGCCATGAAGGGCGCATGGATCTTAATCTCAGGTTCTTCAACCGGGGGAAGGCCCATTGACTGGTCACCGAAAGCCGATGAGGAGAGAGCCAAGCTCATTGTAGAAAATGCAGAAATCGAGAAAAAAAACGCTGTTATACGCGCAGAAAATAGACAGAATCGTGACAATCCCGAGGCTCAAAAAGAGCGGCTCCCACTCAAAGAACAGCCGGCACTCTTCTATAAGCAGATGAAGGAAGCCGGAATACTCGGGATCATCCAGTCTGCCCCTGTCCCCTTACGGGCTACCCGCAGCACAGATAACATCCTCAGCATGACATGGGAAACCCTGCCTACGGTTCCGGATATTAAATTGGACGCAAACCAGTATGATATAATCAAGCAGAAAGTCGAGGAACGCAGATATTTCCTGCTCGAATTCGACATCCGCAACCACTTCAGAATGGGTCCCGTGAAATACCACAACGTGATCGGTATAATCCGAGGGACCGAATTCCCGAACGAGTATGTCATCGTATCCGGACACCTGGATGCCTATGACGTCGCAACCGGCGGGGTTGACTGCGGTGTGGGCGTCACGAACGCCATGGAGGCGGCCCGCCTGATCATGGAAGCCGGAGGCAAGCCGAGGCGCACTATGCTGTTTTGCTTGTTTGCAGGGGAAGAATTCGGTCTCTTCGGCTCAAAAAGCTGGGTAAGTCGAAATGAAGACAAACTGGATAAGATCTCGAACATGTTTAACCGGGATGGCGGCCCATCCTGTCCAACTGGGATTCGAGTGACCGAAGCGATGCGAGAGGATATGGAGAAAATCTGCGCCCCCATAAACAGCATAAATCCTGAATTCCCGTTTGAAATACTGGAGAGAGAACCAAGACCTCTGCCGGAAAGAGCATCAGGAACAGATTCCGGTCCCTATGCTGTGAAGAGTGTCCCCACCATGGGCCCAGAATCCGGGTATCCGAGGGGAGACAATTTCAGCTATGGTGAAATCTGGCATACCGAGCGTGATTTGTATAATAAAATGATTCCTGACTATCAAAAACACAGCGCTGTGGTTACGGCAGTTTTAGCCTATGGAGTTGCCAACCTGGATCACCTTTTATCTCGGGATGGGTATTATATAGTGGAAAAGAAAGAAGACGAAAAGAAGAAATAAGAATGACAGAAAAAAAAGGTTCTGTTATGATTTGTTAAATAATAACAAAAGGGGCTTTTGTGTTGCATAACCAGGCTAAGGTAAACTTTTTCCTAATCATAAATTTCAGTAATAAATGAACTTACAGGAATTACACAAATTATGATCATGAAAATAATGAAAAAGCACAATATCTAGACTCAGAGAGAACTGAGCCAGGTGAAATTGTGGTGTTTTTGGAGGAAAGAATGAAGAGTGACAGGTATTGGATTACAGTCTCCTGCCAGGATTTTGAGCAGGAGTTTTTTGATGTGATGAAAGAGGTAGGAATGAAGGAACTAGAGCCTGAGAAGGATTTCAGCTTAAAACTGCTGTTCAGGACAAACAAGATGAGCCAGGCCAGGAGGATGGTCAGAGACATCCTGCACTGGTCTG
>JBGUED010000070.1:0-8758 GCA_041821525.1 Candidatus Aminicenantaceae bacterium
CAGGATTTTGCATTCATGGGTGGCTCGCTGGGAAGCGCTGCAGGCGAGGCGATAATCACCGGCCTGCGCAAAGCTGTCTCCCTCTCCACACCGTTCATTCTTTTTGCTGCATCGGGCGGCGCCCGCATGCAGGAAGGCATCCTGTCCCTGATGCAGCTGATGAAGACCAGCTCCGCCATTGCCCGCCTCGAGGAGGCCGGCATCCCCTACATCTCGGTTTTGACCGATCCGACCACCGGGGGGACGACCGCCAGTTATGCCATGTTGGGAGACATCAACATCGCCGAGCCGAAAGCCCTGATCGGATTCGCCGGCCCCCGCGTCATAGAGCAGACCATCAAAGAAAAACTGCCCAAGGGATTTCAGCGGTCGGAGTTTCTGCTCCAGCACGGCATGCTGGATGCCGTGGTGGGGAGAGGGGAACTCCGCGATTACCTCATCCGGGCTCTGCACCTCTTTCTCAACCGGGCGCAATGAATTACCGGCAGTGCCTGAGCTATCTGGAGCAGATCCAGACCCTGGGGATCAAGTTCGGGCTGGACAATGTCCGCACCATCCTCGCGTCCTTAGGGAATCCCCATCTCAGCTATCCGAGTGTCCTGGTGGCCGGTTCCAATGGGAAGGGATCGGTGTGTGCCATGCTGACCCGCATCCTTACCCTGCACGGGCACAAGACCGGGATGTACACTTCGCCCCACCTGATCCGCTACGAAGAGCGGATCAGGATCGGAGAAGATCCCATCCCGGCCAAGGCCTTCAGCCGGGTCCTGAACCGGCTGCGCTCGCAGATCGAGCGGCTGCTCGGGTCGGGGAAACTGGCCTCCCCTCCCACGCATTTCGAACTGCTCACGTGTGCGGCCCTGATGTATTTTGGCGAGGAGCGCGTCGATATGGCGGTACTGGAGGTCGGCATGGGGGGACGCTTCGATGCCACCAACGTGGTGAAACCCGTGATCTCCATCATCACCACCATATCCGAGGAACACCAAGGATCCTTGGGAGAAAGCCTTGCGGAGATCGCCTTTGAGAAGGCGGGCATCATCAAGCCCGGCACGCCCGTGGTGTGCGGGACAGAGTCTGAGGAGGCGGTCCATACGATCAGGGAGCGGGCCGTGGAAAGGGACGCTCCCTTGATTCAGGTTTTCGGGCCCGGGAACTCCCTGACAGCGGCCTCCGCTTTGCCGGAGGACGGATTCCGCTACGTATTTTCCGGGGAGGCCTATGCGTTCACTCCCTCGCTCCCCGGCCGGCATCAAGCGAAGAATGCTGCCGTGGCCCTGGTCTCCGCCCTCGAGCTCGGCCGTCATTGGCAGCCCCTGTCCAGAGAAAAGATATTCGAAGGGATCGCGACCACTCGCTGGGAAGGCCGCCTGGAGCCGTTTCTCGAACAGCCCCGGGTGGTGTTGGACGGGGCCCACAACCGGGAGGGGGCGGAAGCCCTGCAGGAATTCATCCGGGAGCGGCTGAATCCTCCCGTGATCCTGGTCTTTGCCGCCATGCAGGACAAGAAGATCGAGGACCTGGCCCGGATCCTTTTTCCCCTGGCCGAGCGAGTCCTCCTCACCCGCTTTCCCTATTCCCGGGCGGCCTCTCCCCAAGAGATCGCCCGGCGTGCGGATCCCTTCTGCGACCGGCTGGAACTGGTGCCGGATCCGGGAGAGGCGGTACGCAGGGCGCTCGACCTGGCCGGGGATCGGTGTGCGGTCGTCATCACCGGATCGCTATTTCTTGTGGGGGAGGTCAAAAAACTGTTCCCGGATCCGCAGGCCGCGTTGCGCTAGGACGGTTGCTATTTTGTCTGAAAAGTGGTAAGTATTCCTTCTGATTTTTGGCCTGTTTTTTGTGCCTGAACGAGCAAAAAGAAAATGCTGCAGATCGATCCGAGCATAATACTTGTCATCGCCATCGTGTGGATTCTCGTCGTGGTACTGACCAAGACGGTCTTCAATCCCATCCGACGGGTCATGCGCGACCGGGATGAGGATATCGCCACAGACCGGGAGGCCGGGAACCAGGCCGAGCTGGAATACGAAAGCAGCCTCCGCAAGATCGAAGAAGATATCAAAAAGGCCCGGGCTGCGGCCTATTCCATCCAGGACTTGCTGGAAAAAGAGGCCTTGAAAGAAAAAGAGAAGCTGCTCGCAGAGGTCTCCAGGGAGTGCCGGGCCCAGGTGAATGAAGCCCAACAGGAACTGCAAAAGCAGGTCCAGGGCCTCAAATTCGACCTCAAGCAGGAAAGCGCACGCCTGGCCGAGACGATCGAGGAGAAGCTGCTCTCGTGAAACATCTCCGGAAGCATCTCCTCGCCCTCCTGCTGGTGCTGCCGCTGCTGGTGTTCATGTCCGGAGAAGAGGAACATCAAGGATCCAATCCCCTGGAATTTGTGGGCAAGGTCGTGAATTTTGTGGTCTTGTTCGGCGGGCTCGGCTTCCTCCTGTACAAGCCCCTGAGGAAATTCCTGGAGGACCGGGGACGAGAGATCGTGCGTTCCATCAAGGATACACGCGAATCGCGCAAGGCCGCCGAGGCCCGTCTGGAGGAGGCCCGGGAGCGTCTGGAGGAGGTGACCGGGGAGATCGCGCGCATCCGGTCCGAAGCGAACGAGAGAGGACAGGCCGAAAAGGAAGGGATCGTCGGCCGTGCCCGAGAGGAAGCCGAACGGCTCCAGCAGTTGGCTCAGCAGGAGATCGGCCTGATCTCCCAGAGCGTCACGCGGGAGCTGCGGGAATATGCGGCAGGATTGGCCACGGACCAGGCCCGCGAGAGAATCCGGGCCAAGCTCACACCTGAGCGCCAGGCCCGGCTCATCGACAGATCCATCCAAAGACTCGAGAGACTCCATGAAAAGTCAGGTACTGGTTAAGCGCTACTGCCAGGGACTTCTGGGTGCGCTCCGGACAGAGGAGGAGTATGCCTCGGTCCTGGCAGATCTGCGTTCTCTTTCCACCCTGATGACGGAACAGAAGAAACTGAGGGATGTCCTGCTGACCCCGTTCGTGCCGCCCTCGCGGAAGCAAAAGATCGCGGAGAAGGTCATGGGGAGGCTCTCGCTGCAGCCCAAGGCACAGCGGTTTTTCTCGCTGCTCTTGGAAAAGGAGCGGCTCGAACTCCTGCCCGACATCATCGCCCTGCTCCCCAACCTGTGGAACGAGGCCCACGGAGTTGCCACCCTCGAGGTTTTCTCGGTCGTGCCGCTGACGCCCACCCAGAAAACAGCCCTGCAGGAGAAGCTGGAGAAGATCGAGCAACGGCCGGTGGTTCTGAAATATCAGCAGGATCCTTCCCTCATCGGAGGGCTGAGTCTGCGTAAGGGAAATATGGTGTACGATGTCTCGTTGGAGGGCAGCCTGGAAAGGCTCAAAGAACATATCATAGAAGTGTAGGCGGAACCATGCAAATCAAGGCAGACGAAATAAGCAAGATCATTCAGTCCCAGATCGAAGGATATAAGACCGACATCGATGTCAAAGAGGTAGGGACCGTGATCTCCGTGGGTGACGGTATCGCCCGTGTCTACGGGCTTGACGAGGTCATGTCCAACGAGCTACTGGAGTTTCCCAGTGACATCTTCGGGCTGGCCCTCAACCTGGAAGAAGACAGCGTGGGGGTCGTACTGCTGGGCGAGAGCCACATAATCAAAGAGGGTGACATAGTCAAGCGCACGCACAAGATCATGCAGGTCCCTTCGGGTCAGGGGATGGTGGGCCGCGTGGTCAATCCGCTGGGCCTTCCCCTGGATGAAAAAGGCCCCATCCAGACCGACGCCCACATGATGGTGGAGCGCCTCGCGCCGGGAGTCGTGGAACGGATGCCCGTACGGGAACCGCTCCAGACCGGCCTCAAGGCCATCGACAGCATGATCCCCATCGGCCGCGGCCAGCGGGAGCTGATCATTGGCGACCGCCAGACCGGTAAGACCGCCATCGCGATCGACACCATCATCAACCAGAAGGGCAAGGACGTCATCTGCATCTATGTGGCCATCGGGCAGAAGAACTCCACCGTCGCCCAGATCGTCAAGATGCTCGAGGACCACGGGGCCCTGGAATATTCCATCGTAGTGGTTTCCTCGGCGAGCGATAGCTCGTCGCTGCAGTATCTGGCTCCCTACAGTGGATGTGCCATCGGCGAGTTTTTCCGGGACAACGGCCAGCACGTTCTGGTGGTGTATGACGACCTTTCCAAGCACGCCGCCGCCTACCGCGAGATCTCGCTGCTGCTGAGGCGGCCCCCGGGCCGGGAGGCCTACCCCGGCGACATCTTCTACCTGCATGCCCGCCTGCTGGAGCGGGCCGCCAAGTACAATGAGGAGAACGGGGGCGGGTCCCTGACCGCCCTCCCGATAATTGAGACCCAGGCCGGGGATGTGTCCGGTTACATCCCCACCAATGTGATCTCCATCACCGACGGCCAGATCTACCTGGAACCGGAGCTCTTCAACCAGGGCATCCGGCCGGCCATCAACGTGGGAATCTCGGTCTCCCGGGTGGGCGGCAATGCCCAGATCAAGGCCATGAAGCAGGTAGCGGGGCAGCTGAAGATGGACCTGGCCCAGTACCGTGAGCTTATGACCTTCGCCCAGTTTGGGACCGAGCTGGACAAGGCCAGCCAGGCCCAGTTGGACCGGGGGGCGCGGCTGACCGAGATCCTGAAACAGGATCAGTACTCATCGCTGTCGGTGGAGAAACAGGTCTTGATCATCTACGCCGGAAACCGCGGCTTCCTGGATGCGTTTCCCGTGGATCGGATCCAGGACTATGAACAGAAACTCTTCGCCCACTTCGAGCGCGAGCTGCCCCACCTGCTCAAGCAGATCGCAGAGGAAAAGAAGCTCGACGCTGAACTGGATAAAGCCATCGCACAGGAGTTGACTGCGTTCAACCAAACGTTCGCTGGAGAGACGGAGTAAGACCGGTGCCGGCCCTTATCGATCTGAGGCGCCGCATAAAGAGCGTGCGCAACACTCAGCAGATCACCCAGGCCATGAAGTCCGTGGCCACGGCCAAGTTCAAGAAGGCACAGCGGACTGTCCTGGAAGGGAGGCCGTACTGGCACCACTCCCCGGAGCTGATAGGAGCCGTATTAGCGGCGGCGCAGAGGGGCGGCCACCCGCTGCTGGAAAAGCGCCCCGAAAAGAAGATCCGTGTGCTAGTCGTCACATCCGACAAGGGGCTGGCAGGCGCCTTCAACGCCAACCTGCTCGGAGGCACTCACGCGTTCCTCAAGGAAAAACAGGAACTGTGCGACATCCGGCTCTCCCTGCTGGGGAAGAAGGCGGCCCAGTTCTTCAAGCGGCTGGATTACCAGGTCGACCTCAGCCTCGTGGACCGGGTCCAGAAGCTGGAGGAGCAGGAGATCCGGGAACTGGCCAGGGAGCTGATGCGGGACTACGTACTCAACCTCACGGATGCGATCTACATCGCGTACAATGAATTCAAGTCCATCCTCGCTCCTCGGGTGACCATCACCTCCCTCCTCCCTTTGGAGCCTCCGGACGAGACACCCGCAGGCTCCGAGGTGTCGGACTGGGAGCCCGGCGCCGAGGCCTTCCTGCACACTCTGCTCCCCCTGTATTTCGAAGACCAAGTCTGCCACTGTGTGTATGAATCCATCGCCGCCGAGCATGCTGCCCGCATGATGGCCATGGATAACGCCACCAACAACGCCGAGGAGTTGATCGGCGACCTGACACTGGTCCTGAACAAGATCCGGCAGGCGTCCATCACCAAAGAGCTGTTGGAGATCATTTCCGCTGTGGAAGCCCTAGCCAAAAACCGATAGACACGGAGTTCATCATGGAAGAGCAAGCCAAAAAGAGTTCAAACCGGGAGACGATGGAACCGCAGGCCGATATCCAGGCACCGGAAACCAAGGCCTCGGGCGGATCGAACCAGAGGATCGGCCGAGTGGTCCAGGTGATCGGCCCCGTGGTGGATGTGGAATTCAAAGAGATGGGACTGCCCGAGATCTACCACGCAATCCGCATCACCAGCGAGGGCTTCGAGACCGACAGCCCCATCGACATCATCGTCGAGGTGGAGCAGCACCTGGGCGAAGACCGGGTCCGCTGCGTGTCCATGCACCCGACCGACGGCCTGGCTCGAGGCATGCAGGCCGTGGACCAGAACGCCCCCATCCAGGTGCCGGTGGGAGAGGCCACCCTGGGCCGGATGCTCAATGTCATCGGAGAACCGGTGGATCACATGGGGCCGATCGAGACCGACATGCGCTACCCCATCCACCGTCAGCCGCCTTCCCTGGAGGAGCAGAGCACACAGCTCGAGATGTTCGAGACCGGGATCAAGGTGATCGACCTGATCCAGCCCTTCCTCAAGGGCGGCAAGATCGGGCTGTTCGGCGGAGCGGGCGTGGGCAAGACCGTCATCATCATGGAGCTCATCCACAACGTGGCCCAGAAGCACGGGGGCTATTCCGTCTTCGCCGGCGTGGGAGAGCGGACCCGCGAAGGCAACGACCTTTGGCTGGAGATGAAGGAGTCGGGAGTCATCGACAAGACCGCCCTTATCTACGGTCAGATGACCGAACCGCCCGGGGCCCGGCTCCGCGTGGGGCTGACCGCCCTTTCCGTGGCCGAATACTTCCGGGATGAAATGAACCAGGACATCCTGCTGTTCATCGACAACATCTTCCGGTTTGTCCAGGCCGGATCCGAAGTCTCGGCTCTGCTGGGGCGCATGCCCTCGGCTGTGGGCTACCAGCCGAACCTGGCCTCCGAACTGGGAGATCTGGAGGAGCGCATCACCTCGACCAAGAAGGGATCCATCACATCGGTCCAGGCCATCTATGTCCCGGCCGACGACTTCACGGATCCTGCGCCGGCCACCACCTTCTCTCACCTGGATGCGACCACCAACCTGTCCCGGGCCCTGACCGAGAAGGGGATCTATCCCGCAGTGGATCCCCTGGATTCCTTTTCCCGCATCCTGGATCCGCGTATCATCGGGCAGGATCACTACCAGGTGGCGCGTGATGTCAAGGAGGTCCTGCAGCGCTATAAGGACCTGCAGGATATCATCACCATCCTGGGGATGGAAGAGCTCTCCGAAGAGGACAAGTTGATCGTGGCCAGGGCCCGGAAGATCGAGCGGTTCCTGTCCCAGCCCTTCAACGTCGCCAGGGAGTTCACCGGGCGTGAGGGAAAGTATGTGCCCATTGCGGATACGGTACGCGGGTTCAGGGAGATCGTGGACGGCAAACACGACGACAAGCCCGAACAGGCTTTCTACATGGTCGGCGGGATCGAGGACGTTGTGGAGAAGGCGGAGGAGCTGAAGGCGCTATGAGCGAGGCCGCCCCCCCCTCCCTGCGGCTCCGGGTCATCACGTCGCACAAGCTGCTGGCCGAGGAGGAGGTACAGGAGGTGACGCTCCCGAGCCTGGATGGCTACGTGGGCATTTTCCCCGGACACCGCCCCCTGATGCTGGCCCTGGGCCGTGGCGAGCTCGTCTTCCGTGCTTCGGGCAGGGAGGAGCGCTTCTCCGTGGACGGAGGGTATGCCGAGGTGAGACCCGACCTGGTGCTGATCTTCACCGAGCTCCTCAAGGGCGAACCCGATGGACCTCAAACCGGCTGACGATGAGACGCTGGATCGCTTCTATCACGGGCGGATCCGCGTGCTCCAGAGGAAAAGGGGCTACCGCTTCTCTGTGGATGCTCCCCTTTTGGCGGATTTCATTCACCCGCGCGCGGATGACGAGGGGCTGGAGCTGGGGACCGGCAGCGGCATCATCGCGCTCCTTCTGAGCATCAATCCCTTCCGCCACATCACGGGGCTCGAGGTCCAGCCGACCCTGTTCGAGCTGGCTGCGAAGAATGTGCGGCTCAACGGGCTGGAGGGCCGCATCACGGTCCTGCAGCAGGATCTTGTCTCGTTCAGCCCCTCGTGTACCTACGATCTCATCTTCGCGAATCCGCCCTACCATGCCCGTGGGCGTGGGAACCTCTCCGGCTCGATCGAGAAGTCGGTCGCCAAACATGAGTTAAAATGTGATATTTTTGCTATAATGCGCAAGACGGCGGAACTGCTGAGCCCCGGCGGCCGGGCTTGTTTCATATTTCCGGTGGCCCGGCGGGCCGAGTTCAGCGCAGCCGCGACCGAGTCCGAGCTGAGGCTTCGCCGGGAGCGGACAGTGCGACCGCGCAGCGGGGAGCGGCCCAACCTGTTCCTGACAGAGTTCGGGCTTTCGGCGGAGGCGCCCCGGATCGAGAGGCCGCTCGTGCTCCTCGGGAAGAGCGGAGAGTATACGCGGGAGGCCCGCCAGATTTTTGCAGGGAGACAACATGTTCAGGCTTCTGAATAGAGTCAAGGAACTGTACAAATACCGTGTACTCATCCAGACCCTGGTAAGCCGCGAGCTCAAGGCCCGGTACCGGGGCACCATCCTGGGCTTCCTGTGGTCCTTCCTCAATCCCCTGCTCCTCCTGCTCGTCTACACCGTGGTTTTCGGGTTCATCCTGGGAGCACGCCTTCCGGAGTTCAACGAGTCTCCCAAGCTGTATGCCCTGTTCCTTTTCTGCGGACTCCTCCCCTGGCAAGTGTGGTTTGCGGCCGCGGTTCTGGAATCGTCTAATGTGCTGCTCATGCAGGGAAACCTGATCAAAAAGATGCTCTTCCCCACCGAGATTCTGCCCATTGTGGTCGTGATCAGCAACTTTATCCATTTGCTGTTCGGGCTCCCTATCCTGCTGATCTTCGTGCCCATCCTGGGGAAGGCCTACACGCCCTACCTCCTGTTCC
>JBGUED010000071.1:0-8699 GCA_041821525.1 Candidatus Aminicenantaceae bacterium
GCCATGGGGAGGGGCATCCGGATCCTTCCCTTGAGGCTCTCAGCATCAGGATTGACGGTCCGGTCCCGATGAGATTGCCATACCTCCCGCAAACCTTTATAATCGGGCCGGAATCTTTGTGAGAGTTGGCTGAAGAATCACAGATTGGAGGACAGATGAGAAAATCCTTGATATGCGTACTGATGGTGCTGGCATTAGGAACCTCGGCCCTGTTGGCCGACGTCTACATTAAACAGATCTCCCACACCGACGCCTTTTCCGTACAGGGGCGGGAACAGCCCGCTCAGGACGATGTCGTCCACATGTGGATGGGGAAGGACAAGATGGCCGTGGAGATGCCCCAGCAGAAGATCGTGATCGATCTGGGAAAGGACATGATGATCTGGATCAACCACCAGAGCAAGAGCTATGTGGAGATGGCGCTGCCGCTCGACCTGGAAAAATATTTTCCCGCCCAGATGATGCAGATGATGAACAACATTAAGGTGACGGTGAATCCCACGGGCGAGAAGCAGAAGTTCGGGGAGTGGAACTGCGAAGGCTACGAGATGTCGATGACGATTATGATGATGAACATGAAGCAGACGATCTGGGCCAGCGCGGATGTCCCCTTTGACTGGAAGGACTACACCCAGAATATGCTGCCGAAGCTGAGCCAGGCTACCATGTATCTGAGAGAGGATTCGATCAGCGAGCTGATGAAGATCCAGGGATTCCAGATCAAGACCGAGACCAGTATGGATGCCATGGGCAGCACGATGAGGTCCTGGCAGGAAGTGCAGGAGATCGTGAAGAAGGATGCCCCGGACGGCACCTACGCCGCTCCCGAGGGATATGCCAAGAAAGATAAGCTGGATATGATGGATATCCAGAGATAAGAGCTAGATCCCCTCTTCGGTTGACGAGGACGGAGTCGCACATGGAGATCTTTGGGAGTGGCTGATCTCATGCTGGGCCTGGCCGAGGCGCGGCTGGCCTCCCTGGATACCTTTCGCGGAGCCACCATCGCCGCCATGATCCTGGTGAACAATCCGGGGAGCTGGGAACACGTGTATCCTCCTCTGCGGCATGCCCCATGGCATGGATGGACGCCCACAGACCTCATTTTTCCGTTTTTTCTGTTCATCGTAGGCGTTTCGATCTCCTTTTCCCTGTCCCGGCGTCGGGATCAGGCCTCGGGGCTGGGCCCTGTGGTGACGAAGATCTTGAGTCGGTCCCTGATCCTTTTTGTTCTGGGGCTGTTCCTGGCCCTCTTCCCGCGCTTTGACTTCTCGACCCTGAGGATCCCCGGGGTGCTGCAGAGGATCGCGTTGTGCTATTTGGCCGGATCGCTCATCTTCCTCAAAACAGGGGTCAGGGGGAGGATTATCCTCTCCGCCGCCCTGCTGGCCGCCTATGGAGCGGCGCTGAAGTGGATCCCGGTCCCAGGAAACGGGCCCGGTGCGCTGTCCCCTGAGGGGAACCTGTGCGGCTGGATCGATGTTAAGTTCTTGGGGGGCCATCTGTACACGCCCACCTTCGATCCGGAGGGGATCCTGAGCACCGTACCTGCCATCGCCACCGTGCTGCTTGGGACGCTGGCCGGAGACTGGCTGCGCCAGACGGGAAAGCCCAAGCTGCGCTTCTGGGGATTATTCGCAGGGGGCGCCGCGCTGACTGCGTCCGGTCTCTGGCTGCACGGCCTGATCCCGATCAACAAACAGCTCTGGACCAGCAGCTTTGTACTGTTCACGGGCGGGGCAGCCTGTCTTATCCTGGGGCTCTTCTATGGGGCGATGGACGTGCTTCAATGGCGGAGGGGGGCCCTGCCGTTCCGGGTATTTGGGACCAACGCCATTCTTGTGTTTGTGGGTTCCGGCCTCCTTGCGCGTGTGCTGCAATTGATCCGGATTCCGCTGGGAGGAGAAGCTGTCCCGTTCCAGGCTTATGTCTTCCAACAATGGCTGGCGCCGTGGGCCGGGCCCCTGGCGGGTTCTTTGCTTTTTCCCATCATTCTGCTCATTCTGTGGTTCTTGCTGCTCTACCCGCTCTACCGAAGACGGATCTTCCTCAAGATCTGATCCTACGGGCACGCAATGACGGTTCCATGAAAGCCCATTCGGTTGCAACCAACGGGAATATCCTTTACCATACATATTGGAGATCAGGAATTGGTTATGGCCCGTTTATTTTCCCCTCGATGGGTTTTGCCGACGATTCTATTTCTCATTTTAATGGGCCTGTTGGCCTCTCCGGCCAGCTCCCAGTACTTTGGCCGCAACAAGGTTAAATACCAGAGGTTTGATTTCAAGGTCTTGAAGACCGATCATTTCGATATCTATTATTATCCGGAGATGCGGCCCGCTGCCGAGCGGGCCGCCCGAATGGCAGAGCGCTGGTACAAGCGCCTGTCTCGCATCCTGGAGCATGAGCTGCGGGGGCGGCAGCCCCTGATCCTGTATGCGAATTCCCCCCATTTTCAGCAGACAACGGCGGTAGCCGGGGAGCTGGGCGAGGGAGTGGGCGGTGTCACCGAGATGTTCAAGCGCCGGATCGTGCTCCCCATGGGCCCGTCCCTGTCAGACACGGACCACGTGATCGGCCATGAGCTGGTCCACGCATTCCAGCTGGATGTCACAGCCGCCGGTGCGTCCGGACTGGTAGGGGCCGCACCGACGGCCTTGATGCTGCCGCTGTGGATGATCGAAGGGATGTCCGAATACCTCACCCTGGGGCACGACGATCCCAACACTGCCATGTGGATGCGGGATGCGGTGCGGCGGGATGAGCAGGATGAGCTGCCGACCATTAAGAAACTGGCAGACTCCTACACATATTTCCCCTACCGCTGGGGCCAGTCTCTCTGGTCCTATATCACCGGGAAATGGGGCGATGAGTCGGTGGGGAGGATCATCAAATCCGCGGCCCGGGTGGGAGGATTTGAGGGCGCGGTTCGGAGGGTCTCCGGTATGAACATGGACGCCTTGTCCAAAGAATGGCATGAAGCCATGAAAGAGGCGTACCAGCCATGGCTCGAGAAGACAGACCTCACAGACCCGGACAGCCGGCTGCTCTTTGAGGCCACCAAGTACAATCGGCTTAACGTGTCCCCGTCCCTGAGCCCGAACGGAGATAAGGTCGTGCTGCTGTCCACTAAGGATCTGTTTTCCATCGACCTGTATCTGGCCGATGCTCGGACCGGCAAGATCGAAAAAAAGCTGATCAGCATGGCCGGCGATCCCGAATTCGAGAGTCTCCAGTTTATCAAATCCGCTGGTAGTTGGGATGCCTCCGGCCGGATGTTCGTGTTCGGCGCCATTATCAAGGGCAAGCCGGTTCTGACCATCTTCGACATGGAGCGCAAGAAACGCGTCAAACAGATCGAGTTCGACAGGGCCGGCGAGATTCTCAATCCCACCTGGTCTCCAGACGGCCGCTTCATCGCATTTACTGCCCAGGCCGGGGGCGTGACCGATCTCTATAATTTCGACCTGGAGACCGAGAAACTGGAGAACCTGACCAACGATCCCTACGGCGATCTCATGCCGGACTGGTCTCCGGACGGCCGCTACATCGCCTTCATTACGGAACGTTTCAACACAGACCTGGCTCTCCTGAGCATCGGACCCATGCAGCTGGCAGTGCTCGAAGTGGAGACCGGCGAGGTCAAGCCCGTGCCCTGTTTCGGATCCGCCAAAAACATCAACCCGCAGTGGGCACCGGATTCTCGCAGCCTGTATTTCATTTCCGACCAGAGCGGGATCTCCAATGTGTATAACGTGGAGCTGGAGGGAGGCGAGATCTTTCAGGTCACCAACCTGTTCACAGGGGTTGCCGGCATTACGGAGGCCAGCCCTGCGCTCACCATCGCCCAGGACACGGGCCGGATGGCCTATACAGCCTACGATGAGGGCCGGTACAGTGTCTACACCATCGAAGCCTCGGACCTGGAAAACAAGCGGGCCGAACCGGCATCTCCCAACGGATCTTCTCCCTCGCTGCTGCCGCCGCGGGACGCCGCGGAAAGTGAGGTGACGGGCCTCCTCAACAATCCCCTGTTCGGCCTCACCGAGGATGGGGCGTATGAGATCGATAAATACAGCGCTAAACTCAAGCTTGACTACGTCAGTCAACCACAGCTGGGGGTGGGGATCGACCGCTTCGGGACCTATGCGGCCGGCGGTATCACCCTCAATTTCAGCGACATGCTGGGATTCCATAATGTGGCCACCTCGCTCATGATGTCCAGCCGGCTGCAGGATACAGCGGCCGTGGTGGCCTATCAGAACACACGCTCGAGGGTGAGCTGGGGCGCTTCCCTGCAGCGTATCCCCTATGTCTACGGCGGTTTTGCCGGCGGATTCGGGGAGTGGGAGGGGATTCCCGTCTACATCGAGCAGGAGATTATCTACCGCCAGGTCAATTATGACGCTTCCACCTTCGCGGCCTACCCCCTGAGCAAGGTCCAGCGTTTTGAGATCTGGGGCGGATTCCGGACCATTGACTTCCAGAACGAGGTCCGAGAGCGGATCTACTCGTACCCCGACAGTATCCTGCTTTCCTATGAAAAACATAATCTGCCTGCACCCGATACACTGTACCTTGGCTATGCCAACGCTGCGCTCGTATACGATACCTCCATGTTCGGTGCCACGGCGCCCATCCTGGGCCAGAGCTACATCCTGCAGGCCTCTCCCTACACCGGTTCCCTCAAGTATCTGGGTATCCTGGCCGACTACCGGCGCTATATCATGCCGGTGCGGCCGTTCACGCTGGCCCTCCGCCTCCTGCACTACGGACGCTACGGCCTGAAAGCCGGCGAAAGCCTCTTCTATCCCATATTCCTGGGTTATGAGACCATGATCCGCGGGTACAGCTCCGGCTCGTTCATGCCCTCCGAAAACGACTTGTATAACCAGCTGTTCGGGGACATGATTCTGGTCGGCAATTTGGAGCTTCGCTTCCCGCTCTTCCAGGTGTTGGGCATCGGGCAGGGGTGGTACGGGATTCTACCCATGGATTTTATGGCCTTTTTCGATACCGGAGTGGCCTGGTATGGGGATAAAGAGCTGCGCCCTTGGGTCCTGGGAGGCACGCGCCGTCCTGTTTCCAGTGCCGGTGTTGGCCTGCGGATGAACCTTTTTGGCTATTTTGTGCTGGGCGTCTCCTATGTTTATCCCTTTGACCGGCCCGATAAAGGATCTTATTTCCAGGTTACCCTGTTTCCAGGCTTCTGAGCATGCAGACACGGAGGATCGTGCGGACCGGAATCCTCAACATCCTCTTCCTGTTGGGATTCCTCCTGCTCATGTTTGTGGTGGGGAATCGCGTGCTCCTCATCGGTAGCGGGAATCTGAAACTCCTCCTGATGGTCCTGCTGGTCTTCATCCCCAGCCTGGTCTCGATGATGTTCTACTATCTTCAGGACCGAGCGGAACCGGAGCCAGTGGTGTACGTCGTCTATGCCTTCCTGGCCGGGATGGCGGCAGCCGCCCTGGGCGCGATCCCCCTCTGGCACTACGTGTTCCGGATCCGGGAGTGGATCTTCGCCTCTTCCGATCTGTTTATTGCGGGCTCTTTCCTGGTCCTGGCCCCCGTGGCGAGTCTGCTGCTCTATGTTGTCCTGCGATATGGATTCTATCCACTCGAGGAGTTCGATGAGCCGGTGGACGGCATGGTCTACGGGGCCGTGGCCGGTGTGGGGATGGCGTTCACCCTGAGCGTCCATCATCTGATCAGCCGCCCGGACTGCACGCTCTTCGTGATTGCCCATGTCTCGACCACTCACATCCTGATCTACTCCGCGGTCGGGGCCCTGATCGGCTATGTGATGGGCCGGACCAAGTTCTGCCGCCGTCATGTCGACAGCCATTCCTTGTTCTCCCTTTTCCTGGGTTGTGTGCTGCTGGGCGTCTATCACATGGTGAATGATTTCATCTTCGTCTCCGGATTCGAGGCCGCATACTGGCTCTCCTTCGCCCTCACCCTGATCTACGCCCTGCTGGTTCTCGGCTACGGCGTCCTCATGATGCGCCGGCTGTCTTCGCAGGGCCAGGGGCAGGAGGGATACGTCTGCCCCAAGGCCGATATTCTCACCATCCTGTTCGCCGTGGTCCTGCTCCTAGCGGCCGGAGTGGTCTCTGATCAGGGGCTCAAGGGGACTGTTTTTCACGACCCGGATACGGGAATCTCCTTTCGTTACCCTCATGCACTGTCTCGAATGCCCTTTGGGACATTGGTCGGACCCGGCCGCCTGCTGGCCGGACGCACGAAAACGCTCTTTGCCAGGGAAGGGAGCACGGACCTGCCGGTTTATGTGGCCGCTATGACGTACGCGCCTCTTCCCGGTGAGGGCGTTCCGGAGTTGATGCGGTTCGTGGAGGTCATGGAAACCGAGAGCATGACGGTCGAGGACACGCGGATTGGAGGGAAAAAGGGCATGCGCTTGAGCTACAGCTTCATCCGGCAGAACGAGGACGAAAATGATGTGTTCCCCCGGCTCATCCAGGTCCACACCGATCTAATCCCGCTCGATGGTCCTGTCCTGGTCTTCATTTACCGGGCTTCTGCCGAGCACTTCTCCCAAGGGCTGCCCCTGTATGAAGAGATTCTCAACAGCGTGCGCTGGGATGAGGCAGCGAGGTAAAACCATGGCGAAATGGAGTCTGAAGGCCCTTTGTGCGGCAGCAGCATTCGTCTCTCTGGTCTCCATCTGCGGTCGAGCGGCCGAGATTCCGACGGATTTCACTCCCTATGTCCGCCTGGGACATCTGCTCAAAGTATCGGTCTACCAGGATCCCATCCTCGATGCATCCGGCCAGGGCTTCGTGAATCCGGGGAAACTGGTCCGGGAAGAAGGTCCCGTCGCCATGCCCGTCGGCTCGGGTACGATCATCAGCGCCGAGGGACTGATCCTGACCAACTGGCATGTCTATGCTATTGAGGACCAGGTGCAGTATGACCCCCGGACACGCATCCTGAGGGTGGCGGAGCGGGCCAGTATGACCATGCTGGTCTACCGGCTCTACGATAATGATCCACTGAAGGTTCCCATTGTTCAGTTCCGGGCTGAGCCCATTAGCTTGGACGAGGAGCACGATACGGCCCTGCTGAAGATCGTTGAGGACGCAGAAGGCAATCGGATCGACCGCCGCGATTTTTCCCATGTCGCCCTGGGAAATCCCTTCGGCATGAAGATCACTTCCGACCTGACAGTCCTCGGGTATCCGGGAAAAGGTGGGGACACCATCACGATCACGACAGGTAAATTCCTGGGGTATTATCGCGACGACCGTTTCCCCGGCCAGGACGGATTTATCAAAACCGATGCCGCCATGTCACCGGGGAACAGTGGGGGAGCGGCCCTCAACGGCCAGGGTCTGGTCGGAGTGCCGACCGCCGTGACCCTGCCTCAGCTGGCGGGCTCCGACATGGGCTACATCCTTCCCGTGACCTGGGCCCTCAAGGGTTTTGTGGTGGCCCAGTACAAGTTCGGGCTCCATCCTCCGGAGATACCCTTGGAATGGCTGGCCAGTTCCTACAATTCGGATGAGACGGCCGAAAACACCTTCCTCACCGGGCATGTCCAGGCCTCCGATTCGGGACAGGGTACTGAAACTCAGGTCATAGCGGTCCGCCCGGACAAGACTCTCGAAGAGATCGGCCAGCTCCACCAGGAACTGCAGTCCGCGGCCCTCGTCTTCCTCATCCAGCAGATGCATGAATACGGCGTCCCGGAGGAAGATATTGCCCGCCGGTTCGAGGTCCCGCTCGACAGGGTGAGGGAGATTCTGAGGATCGAGCTCTCAGACGAGTCCGTGTCAGAGGATATTCGGCGATACCTGGGCGGCGAATTCTATTACGCGAATTCCGAGAGCGACGAAGCCGGCTTCTTTATCCTGACCGTGCCCCGGAAGAGCGCGGTCATACTGCACGTGTTGAAGGACGGCTTCTTCCCCTTCCACCAGGATATCCGGGCCGGAGAGGGGGCGTTTCAAGACCTCGGCCGCCTCCGGATTTACCGCCGCCGCCATCCAACCTCCCCCTCCTTGAATCCACCCACCCATTAGCCTGAACGTAATTGGATATTAGCAGCCCTCCCCCTCTTTGTTCCCACGCTCCTCATAAGCCGAACGATCAAAACTGTGTGCCTGCTTCATCTTGTTCCTTGCCGCACTAACGGATTCCGGTGCCGTTGACTCCCGGTCTCCGGTCTGATATAAGCGAACGTGGCTCCGGCCCCTAGAATGAAGGAGGGAAATACATGGATACTTTCTGGTTTTTCTCCTCCTCATGGGGATCATCCTGACCTTGTGGAGCTAAGTTGAGTGGCGTCGACCGGACTGCGTCTCGCAGGGAGGCCCGAATCCGGGAGGGCGACAACTGATCTAATCTGAGGAACAGCGAATGGAATGGCAAGCGAATGAAGATAAAGAGCGGATTGCCTTGAGGCTGGAAGTCTGGAAGGATTCCTCTGTGCTGTCCAGGTTGTGGGAGAGGGATCCGACGATCTGGTTCTCAGTCCCTCGTCCAGAGATCACCGACCGTTTGGGCTGGCTCGAACTTCCGGAGAGGATGTCCCCGGAGGTGGGGGAGTGGACCGCCTCGGGCGAGGAGATCAGGCAGGATGGATATGAACACGTCGTGCTGCTGGGCATGGGGGGCTCCAGCCTGGCTCCCGAGGTCTTTTCTTCAGTCCTGGGGCGCGTCCCGGATTATCC
>JBGUED010000072.1:0-8640 GCA_041821525.1 Candidatus Aminicenantaceae bacterium
CTTCGATCCCCAGCATCCGGAGCGCCGCGAACAGAGCCTGACCGGCGTGCTGGAAGGCCACTGCGGTGTGGTGTGGGAAGCGCTGGCCGATCAGCACATGCCGGTAGAAGCGTCCCATCTCCTTCACGGCGAACACACCGATGCTCCCGAACGAACGGGGGGCGATGTCCAGCACCCGGCCCTCGGCCATGTAGCTCTTGAGCCGAGCGTCTGCGGTGGCCTGGAGGCGGAAGATCGTGACTTCCCCGGGCTTGATCTGGCCCTCCAGCGTGCCTCGGGTGATGTCTGGTTCCTTGTCCGGTTCCATCAGCCGGTGCATGATGAGCTGATGCTTCATCTCCGGGACCATGAGGCACGAAGAAGATGTGTTCCCGCAGTGGAAGCCCATGAACAGGTCATTGGGCTTGTACCCCTTGACCTTGTCTCCGGCTTCCTGGTACATGTCGTAGGGCACCGTGTTGTTGATATCCAGGAGTGTCGCGGGCAGCCGCGTGGCGCAGGTGGCCAGGTATTCGCTCAGCGCTCCGTAGATATCCACCTCGCAGGCTACGGGCATGCCCCGAGTGGCGAGGCGCGAGTTGATATAACAGGGTACGAACCCAAAATACTCCTCAAAGGCCGGCCAGCACTTGTTGGCGAACACACCGAACTGCGAGGCGCCTAAGTGATCCTCCATGAATTTGAGGAGGGCCACCTCATAACGCGCCAACTTTTTCAGGAGGTCGGGATACTGATTGCCGGCCCCCAGTTCCCGGGCCATGTCTGCGGCCACGGCCTCGACCTCCGGGCCCTCTCCGGTCTTCTGGAACAGGTCGTAGAGATCCAGTTCGCTGTTCTCCATGACCTCGACTCCCATGTCGAAGAGCGGCCGGATGGGTGCGTTGCAGGCATAGAAATCCTGAGGCCGTGGCCCGAAGGCGAAGATCTTGAGTGCCCGAACCCCGTTGATCACCCGGGCCGCAGGGACAAAGTCCGCGATCCTCTCCGCCACTTCCTCTGCCGTGCCCACAGGATACTCGGGGATGTGGGGGCGAAGCGCTCTCAGGCCCACATTGTAGGATGTGTTGAGCAGCCCGCAGTAAGCATCTCCCCGGCCCTGGATCAAGTCCTGCATGGATTCCTCGGCCGCGGCCGCCAGCATCACCGGCCCTTCGAACTTCTGGGCCAGGATCGTGGTCGGCCCCTCGGGTCCGAAGTTGCCCAGGAAGACGACCAGGGCATCGATCGCGAGCTCATCGATCTCCTGCAAAGCCTGGAGCACGTCTTTTTCGTTTTCCACGATCGTCGGGACCACGGATATTTCGATCTTCTTTGCGGCACAGGCCTCCACCACCCTGTCCCTGCGCGTCCGCGACAGCTCCACTGGGAAACAGTCGCGGCTCACGGCCACGATGCCCAGCTTGATCTCCGGGATATTGGTCATGTGTTCTCTCCTGTCTTCTGGCCGTAATAGGCCAGCGGGCCGTGTTTGCGCCCGTAGTGTTTGCGCAGCAGATACTCCGGGAAAGGCCGCACCTCGGGATTCAGGCTCAGTGCACCCCATGCCAGCTTGGCGGTCTTCTCCAGGGCCAGGCTGCTGACCACGGCCTCTTCCGGCGACCGGCCCCAGGTGAAAGGGCCGTGGGCGGCCACCAGCACGGCAGGGATCTCCAGGGGATCGATGCGATCGAAACGCTCCACGATCACCTTCCCGGTGTTGCCCTCGTAGTCGGCCTCCACCTCGTCCTGCGTGATCATGCGCGTCAGGGGGACAGCGCCGTTGAAGTGGTCTGCGTGAGTGGTCCCCATACAGGGGATATCCAGGTGCGCCTGGGCAAACATGCCGGCGTAGTCGCTGTGGGTGTGGGCCACACCGGCGATTCCAGCAAAGGACCGGTAGAGCTCGAGGTGGGTGGGCGTGTCCGAAGAGGGATTGAGGTCTCCCTCCACTCGATTCCCCTCCAGGTCGACCAGAACCATGGTCTCGGGCGCCAGCTCCTCGTAATCGACGCCGCTCGGTTTGATGGCCACGATCCCGCTTTTCCGGTCCAGGCCGCTGACATTGCCCCAGGTCAGGGTCACGAGCCCCAGGTCGACCAGGTCGCGGTTGGCCTGGAACACACGCTTCCTCAGCTCTTCCAGTTTCATACGCCCTTCCTCTGCCGCTCCCGGATGATGATCAGGTCTTTCATGACGTTGGCCATGGATCCCGACCAGTCGACCGTTCCAAAGGCATCGTGAAGCTGCCGGTACAGACCGTACAGCTCATTATACACGGCATGGTTCTGCCTGTTCGGTTCGAACACTTCACGGGTCCCGGTCATGGCGACCTGGGCCTCTTCCACGGAAGAGTAGCCGCTCTGGTCCGGACCCGCGGCCACCGCCCCAAAGATAGCGGCCCCCAGGGCCGGGGTTTGGTCGCTGCGGGAGACCTTCATGGGCCGCCCCAGAATGTCGGCGTAGATCTGCATGAGGAAAGGATTTTTGCTGGCCAGCCCGCCGCAGTTGACGATCTCCCTGACCGCGGCTCCGTATTCCTCGATGCGGTTCACGATGGTGAGAGCGCCGAAGGCCGTAGCCTCTATGAGCGCCCGGTAGATCTCGTGGGCCTCGGTGTGGAGCGTCTGCCCCAGCAGCAGCCCACTCAGGCGCACGTCCACCAGGATGGTTCGGTTTCCGTTGTTCCAGTCCAGGGCCAGCAAGCCGTGTTCACCCGGTTTCTGTTGGGCGGCCGCGACCTCCAGGTTCTTGAACTTCTCTTCCGTGGTTGTTCCGTATTTTTCCGGGACCAGCTGGTTCACAAACCACAGGAAGATGTCGCCCACCGCTGACTGGCCGGCCTCGATGCCGAAGTATTCGGGCAACACCGAACCGTCCACGATCCCGCACACACCCGGGATGTCGGCCAGCCCCGCCTCCTTGGACGAGACCATGATGTCGCATGTGGAGGTGCCCAGAATCTTGACCAGGGTTCCCTGTTTGATCCCGGCACCCACACCTCCCATGTGCGCATCGAAAGCGCCTACAGCCACGGCGATTCCGGGGATGAGGCCCAGCTTCCCGGCCCACTCCTCGGAGAGCCCACCGGCCAGCCGGTCCGAGGGCACGGCCTCGTCAAAGAGGCGGTCCCGCAGTTCGGCCAGCTCCGGATCGAGCGCAGCCAGGAACTCCTTGTCCGGGAGACCGCCCCATTGGGCACTGTACATGGCCTTGTGCCCGGCAGCGCACACACTGCGCTTTATCCGGTCCGGCCGCGTTTCGCCGGTCAGGGCCGCGGGCAGGTAGTCGCAGATCTCTACGAAGCTGTAGGCTGCTTCGTAGACCTCGGGGGCCGCGCGCTTTCCGTGGAGGATCTTGCTCCAGAACCACTCCGTCGAGTAGGTGCCTCCTATCTTGGCCAGGTACTCGGGCCGCATCTTCTGGGCCAGGGCCGTGATCTCTGCGGCCTCCGCGTGGCTCGAGTGGTCCTTCCACAGCCAGACCATGGCATCGAGGTTGCCTGCAAACTCAGGGAGCAGCGCCAGCGGCGTGCCCTCCCGGTCGACGGGCATGGGGCTTGAGCCTGTGGTGTCGATGCCGATGCCGATCACGGCATCCGCACTGAATCCGGGGTCCGCATCCCCGGCCTGCTTGAGTGCTTCTTGTACGGCCTCAACGGTTCCGGTCAGGTAATCGGCTGGATTCTGGCGGGCGACGTTGGGATCCTTGGGATCGAGCCAGATGCCCTCCTGACCTGAAGGATAGTCGGAGACATGGCTGGCCAGCTCCCTCCCGTCAGCCAGGTCGACGATCAGGGAGCGGCAGGAGTTGGTTCCGAAATCCAATCCGATGGCATATTTTTTCATATTATTACCTATCATTGGGGAGTCTCTGTCCCCATTTTAGTATTTAGCGAGAGCCAGGGGCGAGAAATAGATCATGACCACGGCAATGATCACGAGCACCACCACCGACAGCACTACGTCCCGCGTGTTCCAGCTGGCCCGCGAGGTTTTCTTGTCTTCGCTGACTGTCGTGGCATATGTGACTCCCCGGATATTGTTTTCTGAAGGAGCCGCCGTGAACATGCTGACTACTACCATAAGCGCGATGCAGAGCAGGAACAGGTACACGCAGAAGTATAGGAAGTTGACGTCGGCGAAGGTGTAGAGCCATCCACTCAGGTGCTCCTTGCTGAGCTCGGCGATGAGGCGCAGCATGCCGATGATGAATCCGCCAAAGAGCGCCGCGTTGGCTCCGGCCGCGTTGATCCGCTTCCAGAAGACGCCCAGCAGGAAGACAGCGGTGATGGGGGGGGCAAGGTAGGACTGCACGCTCTGCAGGTAATGGTAGAGCTCGCCCGAGATGAACTTCATGAGCGGAATCCAGAGGATGCCGGTCACCACCACCGCACCGGTCGCGATCCGGCCCACCCGAACCAGCTTTTTCTCGGGTGCGTCCGGCCGGATCTTCTTGTAGATGTCCATAGTGAAGAGGGTCGAACACGAGTTGAAGACCGCGGCCAGCGAGCTCATCAGGGCCGCCAGCAGCCCACCCACCACCAGCCCGCGCAGCCCGGTGGGCAGCAGCATCTTAACTAGAGTGGGAAAGGCCTGGTCTGCTGATTCCAGGTTGAGCTGCCCGGTTTTGGCCAGGGCATAGGCCGTGATCCCGGGTATAAAGAAGATCCAGAAGGGGAGCAGCTTGAGGAAGGCGGCGAAAATGGTGCCGCGCCGGGCCTGCTGCTCGTTGCGTGCGGCCAGCACCCGCTGCACGATGCACTGGTCCGTGCACCAGTACCAGATGCCCACGATGGGCGCTCCCAGCACCAGCCCCAGCCAGGGAAAATCCGGATCGCTCAGGGGCGGGAACAGGTTGAAATGGTCTGCTCCTGCCACGGCCACCAGATTTTCCCAACCGCCGATGGCCTTGAGTCCCATGAACAGGACCGTCACAGAGCCCAGGATCAGGATGAATGCCTGGAGCGCCTCGGTGTAGACTACGGCCCGCAGTCCGCCCGCCACGGTATAGAGTCCGGTAAGGAGCACGGTGATGAGCGCCCCGGTCCAGAAGTCGATTCCCATCAGGGTTTGGAACACGACCGCCCCCGCATAAACTGTGACCGACACCTTGGTCAGCACATAGGCCACCAGCGAGATGATGGACAAAAACCAGCGGGAGGTGGGGGAGTAGCGCCGCTCCAGGAACTCGGGCATGGTGAAGACCTTGGTGCGCATGTAGAAGGGCACGAACACCCAGCCCAGCAGCAGGATGCACCAGGCATGCAGCTCGTAATGCGCCATGGCCACTCCGTTCTTGGCGGCCGTTCCCGCCAGCCCCACGATGTGCTCGGATCCGATGTTGGATGCGAACACCGAGGCCCCGATCACGAACCAGCCCACATGGCGCCCGGCCAGGAAGTAGTCCGTGGAGGATTCCTGTTTCTTGCGGATCACCCACCAGGCGATACCCATGATAACGGCAAAATAGAGCACCAGTATGATCCAGTCCAGAGTTTGCAGTCCGTCCATTTTCTCCATTCCTTCACCCTCATCTCTCGAATCGGCCTATTTTTATCGCATCCTCGTGCCCCTGTCAATCTGTTTGGGGACGGACCATGGAATCATGTTGATAATAAATAACTTACATGTTTAAACATTAACTTTTAGAGCCTTATTCTGCCAGTTTTTGCCCCAAAAATGCATGAATTAGCAGTCATGTCAGGTGAATCAGGCTGGTGTTTACAATTATCTCGGTGCGTTCCAGCCTATTTTTTCTTCCACTTGGGCAGTGCGCGGCCCGGAGTCCAGGGCGCGCCTGCCGCCTCCATCTCCTCCTCCAGTTTGGGCAGATCGACCTCGATCAACTGCCTGAGTTTGGGCAGCAGCGCTTCGAATCCGTCTGCCGCTTTGGCATAGCCGCGCCGGTTGGTCTCGGTAACCGGCACGGTGGAGCGGAGCTGCATGTCCAGTCGTCGCATGAGCGAGGGTGGGCTCGGCTCGGACCTGCCTCCCCGTGTGTAATCCCCGTAGAGTTCTATCATGAGGTCCGCCAACCGCAGCTCGAGCTCCCTTGCGGTCTTAAGGAGGCCCGAACCCGCCCCCGGAGTATCGAGGAGGGCTTTTTTCATGAACTGAAGGCGGCTGTCCATCTCTCTAGCTGCGGCCCCAACGCCAGCCATGGCCCGCTGCAGATCTCCCACTTTTTTCTGGTAATTCAGCAGTGCTACACGGTCTCTTTCCTCCAGCTTGTTCAATCCCAACGATTTCATTGTGAAGGCTTGCGGTTCACCCAGCGGGGTCACCTCGCCGTTTACGACCTTGGCCAACTCGACCGTGAATTCTCCCGGCGCTGCCATGGGCCCCCGCGGCGGATCGGCCCAGGGTGGGAGTTGCATCGCCTGCAGGCGTGTGGGGCTGAGGTCCGGATAACTGAGGTCCCAGGCGATCCGGTGGATCCCCTTCCCAGCCGGCCCGTTCAGGCGCCTCACAACTTCTCCTGAGGGATCTTTTACAGTGAGCATTATCGCCGGCTTCTCCTCCCGCTCTTCCTGCCCCAGCGCCTCCCAGCCCGGAAAGACTATGGGCTTGCCGGCCTTGTCCAACTCCCTTTCTTTCTTTTGCCGCTCGGCCTTGGCAGTTGTTAAGGACTCCTTGAGGTAATAGGTGAAGACCGCTCCGAAAGGCGGATTGGGGGCCAGGAAGATGCCGTCTCCCAGAAAAGACTTGTCCCGCAGGTTAAAGGGGCGCTTCTCGATGTAGCGGAGGGCGTTTTTCACAGGAAACAGCAGGGCTTCTCCGGCAAGGGCGTCCGGCGTGACATGGCGCAGCGGAGAGTAGTCATCCAGGATGAAGAAACCCCGGCCAAAGGAGGCCCCCACCAGATCCGACTCCCTCTCCTGGACTTCGATGTCGCGGAAGGAGATGGTCGGTACACCGCCCTGCAGCTTCACCCAGTGCTCCCCCTGGTCGAGCGTGAAGCAGATCCCGAATTCGGTGCCGATGAACAGCAGCTCCGGCTTCACATGGTCCTGTGTAATGGCCCAGACTATCGTCTGCCCGGGCAGGTCGCCGTTCATGGAGGCCCAGGAGCGGCCCCGGTCCGTGCTCTTCAGCAGGTAGGGCTTCAAGTCTCCGGTCTTGTGGTTGTCGACCGCAGCGTAGACCGTGTCCCCATCAAACTTGGAGGCCTGGATGTCGTTCACAAAATACCCTCCCGGCACGCCCGAGATTTTTTCGATCCGCCGCCAGTTCTCCCCCCCGTCCTCGGTCACCTGGATCAGGCCGTCGTCGGTCCCGGCATACAGCAACCCCTCGACCAGCGAGGATTCCGCCAGTGTGGTGATGCTGCTGTACATGGACATGGCACCGTGGTCCCACAGGGCATCCACGCTCCAGGTCTTGCCCATGATGGGCAAATCCAGCCGGAAAATGTTCCGGGTCAGGTCCGGGCTGATACGGGCCCAGGAATCTCCGCGGTTGTCGCTGCGGTACACATACTGAGCCGCGAAATACAGCCGCGTATGGGAGTGGGGGCTGATGATCACGGGCGCGTCCCAGTTGAACCGCTGCGGATCTTCTCCCGGCTCGGGCGGGGGCATGATATCGACCAATTCACCGCTGCCCCGGTCGTAGCGGTTGAGGTTGCCGTTCTGTGTTTCGGCATAGATGATGTCCGGGTCTTCGGGATCGATTGCAGTGGCATACCCGTCTGCTCCGGTGGTCGTGTACCAGTCGTGGTTGAAGATGCCGTTCTGATTCAGCGTCCTCGAGGGGCCGGCCTGACTGCAGTTGTCCTGGGTTCCTCCATGGAGGTTGTAGAACGGTTCGTCGTTGTCCAGAGCCAGTTTGTAGAACTGGGTCAGCGGAAGGTTGGCATAATACAGCCAGGTGCTGCCCCGGTCATAGGTGGAATACAGGCCACCATCGCACCCGACCAACAGGAACTCGGGGTTGTCCGGGTCGAAGGCCAGCGCGTGGTTGTCGGAGTGTTTAGTGGCCTCGCCGACAGGATCGAAGCTGCGTCCGCCGTCTTCTGTGACATGCAGCCAGACATCCATCTGATACACCCGGTCGAAAACATTAGGATCTGCGAAGATCTCCTGATAGTAGTGTGGTCCGGTACCGCTGCTGGTGTAGGAGGATTGTTTGGTCCAACTCTCCCCGCGATCCGCCGAGCGGTAAAAGCCCTTGGCTTCCTGGGCCGCCTCGATCGTGGCGTACACTACGTTATAATCAATAGGGGAGACAGCCAGGCCGATCCGGCCCAAGTCCCCGCCGGGCAGGCCGACCTTGAGTTTGCGCCAGCTCATGCCTCCGTTCTCGCTCTTGTAGATTCCCGATTCAGGGCCGCCGCCCATGAAGACGGCCACACTGCGGCGCCGTTGGTATGCCGCTGCATACAGGATGTCGGGATTCTCAGGATCCATGGCGATGTCCGTGACTCCGGTGTCCGGGCTGACCTCCAGGGAAGGCTCCCATGTATTCCCGCCGTCCCAGCTGGTGTAGACGCCCCGCTCTCCTCCGGCCGACCACAGCGGCCCTTCCACCGCCGCGTGGATGATCTTGGAGTCCCGCGGATCGATCAGGATCTTGCCGATATGCTCGGAGTGCTCGAGACCCATGCGCTTCCAGGTCTGGCCCCCATCCTTGCTCTTGTAGACCCCGTCGCCCCAACCGACGC
>JBGUED010000073.1:0-8615 GCA_041821525.1 Candidatus Aminicenantaceae bacterium
GGCGCTGGCACCGGAAGCACTCCGTGGGCCGCTTTGATCCATCCGCCGCCGATGTTCAGGGGAGATGCATAGAATTCGCTGATATCGAGCAGCTCTGTCAACACGCTGAATCCTACGATGTCCACCAGTGCGTCGTCGGCTCCGGCCTCGTGCAGGTGGGTTTCCTCCCAGGCGTGCCCATGGACCCGGGCCTCGGCCTCGAACAGGCGACGGAAAACAGCCAGCGCCCGCTCCTTGACAGCTTTGGAGAGCGAGGCGCGGCTTATGATATCCTGGATGTCGGCCCATTTCCGGCTGACGTGGTCTTTCCGTGTAACCTTGACGTCCGCCTTGATGCCGCGAAGTGAGCCCCTCCTGGTCTCCTGAATGGTGACCTCGACAGGGAGGCCCAGGGCCGTCACAGCCTCTAAAAAGGCCGATCTGTCGGCCCCGAGGTCCAGCAGGGCGCCCAGGATCATGTCGCCGCTGCAGCCGGAGAACGCATCGAAATACACGAACTTCATGGTCTCCCTCCCTCATTTGTTCCGGAGCTTTCCTGAAAAGCCTGGTCGATGCGCGGCAGGATATCCCCGGCCTTCCCGCGGAAGGAAAACTCCACGTGCATGGTCAAAGGTGTGGGTTCTGGATTGATTTCCACCACAGCGGCTCCTGCCTCCAGCGCGGCCAAGGGCAGCGAGGCGGCGGGATGGACCACCGCCGAGGTCCCCACCACAAACATCAGGTCGCAGCCGGTGCTGAGTGAGAAGGCCTGCTGGATGACATCCTGGTCCAGGGATTCACCGAACCACACCACGTGCGGGCGGAGCATGGCCCCGCAGTCCGGGCACAGGGGTGGGAGCGGAGAGAGGGGAGACTCATAGCTCTCGATCACGGTCCCTTCCCGGGTGCACCGCAGTTTCCAGATGTTTCCGTGAAGTTCCAGGACGTTCCGGGAGCCGGCCCGCCTGTGGAGGCCGTCGATGTTCTGCGTGATCAACGAGAAGTGCGGGAGCGCTGCCTCCCAGGCGGCCAGGACCTGGTGTCCGGCGTTGGGCTGCTTGGGGGACATCAGTCCCCGCCGCCAGCCATACCATTCCCACACAAGTTCCGGATCCCGGGCAAAGGCCTGAGGCGTGGCCAGGTCTTGCGCGCGGTAGGTCTTCCACAGGCCCTCTTTTCCCCGGAAGGTGGGGATGCCGGATTCAGACGAAATCCCGGAGCCTGTCAGCGCCACCACGTATTTGGCACGCTGCATACGGCTGATCAGAGGGCCGATGTCCTGGTCTTCATTCATCCCAATTCTCCGAGGCATAGGATAGCGGAAATGGGCTGGGATGTCCATGAGAGGTCTGCTCTATTTTTGTTCGCCAAAGACCCGCCCAACCACCCTATGGCTCAGACAGGCAGCACACAACCGTTCCCAATTAGTTAGGCGCTGACAGGATTCACGCCCTAGAGTCAGTCAGATGACATAGGGCCGCGCACGGCAAAGGAGCGGACTTGCGGGCGGGTATCACAGTGGGGGAGGGTTGGTCGGGTTGACAGAGGCCGGCATTCGGTATATATCATTACCCTTGCATGCTTTGTACCATTTTTTGAGATTTCCCCAGCTGCGAGGCGTCGTTGAGCGAGGCATTCATATCCCTTCCTTGCGGTTAGCCAGGGTTTACTGAAGGAGAAGCCATGACAGAGAATGCAACTGACAAGCTTCCCCAGGTTGCGGTCGGGATCCTGGGAGGCACCGGCCTGTATAAGATCGAGGGGATCGAGGTTGTAGACGAAGTCAAGGTTGCAACCCCGTTCGGAGAGCCCTCGGACTCTTTCTTTGTCGGAGAGTACAGCGGCACGAAGATCGCCTTCCTGAGCCGCCATGGGCGCGGACACCGCCTGCTGCCTCATGAGATCAACTATCAGGCCAACATCTATGCCTTCAAGATGCTGGGGGTGGGCAGGATCATATCCGTCAATTCAGTGGGATCACTCAAGGAAGAAATCCGACCGCGGGATGTGGTGATACCCGATCAGTTCTTTGACCGTACCAGGCGGAGGAATACCTTTTTTGGACTGGGCGTGGCGGCCCACGTCAGCCTGGCCGAGCCGGTCTGCGCCGCCCTAGCCGGATCCCTCTACCGTGCAGGCGAAAAGTTGGGTCTGCGCATCCATCCCAAAAAGACCTACATCTGCATCGAAGGCCCTGCCTTCTCTACACGGGCCGAGTCCCATGTTTACAGATCCTGGGAGTGTGATGTGATCGGCATGACCAGCGCCACCGAAGCTAAGCTGTGCCGCGAGGCAGAGATCTGCTACGCCAGCATCAGCCTGATCACGGATTATGATGTCTGGCGCGAATCTGAGGAGCCGGTCTCGGTCGAGATGATCCTGGAGAATGTGGCTGAAAACAGCGAAAACGCTAAGGCCCTGCTCCAGGAGGTGATCCCTCAGTTCACGGGAGCGACTGAAGAGGCCTGCTCCTGCTCGGGAGCCTTGCAGGGCTGCATCGTCACGGATTCTGCCATCATTCCCCAGGAGACACGGGAAAAACTGCACCATATTCTCAAGAAGTATCCGGGGCAATAGGAGTGCTCAAACCATGAGTCTAGTCATTGTCGGTTCCCTGGCGTTTGATACCATAGAAACACCCACTGAGCGCAAGGAGCGCATCATCGGGGGCTCCTGTTCCTTCGCTGCCCTGGCGGCGAGCTATTTCACATCGCCCCAGATCGTGGCGGTGGTGGGGGAGGATTTTCCGCAGGAGTTCATCTCCCTCCTGAACTCGAAGGGTGTGGATACACGGGGAGTGACCCGCGAAAAGGGCAGGACGTTCCACTGGGAGGGGCGCTATGGCGACGATCCCAACCAGCGGACCACCATCCGTACGGAACTCAACGTGTTCCAGGATTTCAAGCCTCTGCTGCTCCCGGATTATGCCGCCGCTGACATCGTATTCCTGGGCAACATCGATCCCGAACTTCAGGAAGAGATCCGCAGGCAGGCCCGAAAGCCGCGCCTGGTCGCCATGGACACCATCAACCTCTGGATCAACACCAAACCCGAGGCCCTGGTTCGCGTACTCAAGGAAGTAGACATTTTTTTCGCCAACGATGAAGAAGTAAAGATGATCGCAGGCGAGCTGAACCTGATCAAGGCCGGGAACATACTGCTCTCCATGGGACCTTCCCTGGCTGTCATCAAAAAAGGCGAGCACGGGGCCCTGCTTATGGGCAAGGATTTTATGTTCGGGATCATGGCCTATCCTTGTGAATCGGTGATCGATCCGACCGGAGCCGGAGACAGCTTTGCCGGAGCGTTCCTGGGGTACTTGGACCAGATCGGCTCATTGCGGCCCGAGGATTTCCGAAAGGCCGCGGCTTACGGCAGTGTGTTGGCCTCCTTCACCATCGAGGATTTCAGTGTGGAACGCCTCAAGGGGATCTCCGATCAGGAGATCGAGGACCGTTTCCAGGCCCTCAAAAACCTGGTAGCGTTCTGACCCGTGAACGCCGGCTGTTTGAAACACAAAGGATAAAGAAAATGAGCGATTCCTCCCGCAAACCTGTGGAACCCTTCAAGATCAAGAGCGTCGAGCCTATCCGGATGACTTCCCGGGAGGAGCGCGAACAGATCATCCGGAAGGGCGGATTCAACCTGTTCAATGTTCCTGCAGAAAATGTGTTCATCGACCTCTTGACAGACAGCGGCACCTCGGCCATGAGCCACTTTCAGTGGGCCGGAATAATGCAGGGGGACGAATCCTACGCCGGTGCACGGAGCTATTTCCGCTTCGAGAAGGCTGTCCGGAATATCTTCGGATTTAAGCATGTGATCCCTACGCACCAGGGGCGGGCCGCGGAGAGGATCCTTTTCCAGACCGTGGTGGAGCCGGGGCACCGTGTGCCCAGCAACATCCATTTCGACACAACCCGGGCCAATATCGAGGTCCGGGATGCCGAGGCCGTGGACCTGGCTCGGGAGGCGGCTTACGATCCCGATGACCGCTCCCCATTCAAGGGAGACATGGATGTGGACAAGCTGAAGGCCCTCATCATGGAGTCAGGCGCAGAAAAGATCCCGCTGGTCATGCTCACCATCACGAATAACTCAGGCGGAGGTCAGCCCGTCTCACTGGCAAACCTCCGCGCTGCCAGCGCTGTCTGCCGGGAGAGCGGCATCCCGTTCTTCCTGGATGCCTGCCGGTTCGCGGAGAACGCCTATTTTATTCAGCAGCGTGAGGACGGCCAGTCGGGCCGGTCCGTGCTTGAGATCGCCCGGGATATTTTCTCCTGTGCCGACGGCGCCACCATGAGTGCTAAAAAGGATGCCCTGGTGAATATCGGAGGGATCCTGACTCTGAACGACGATGCCCTGGCCGAGAAGCTACGTAACAACCTGATTGTCAGCGAGGGTTTTCCCACCTATGGGGGATTGGCCGGGCGTGACCTGGAGGCGATTGCCCAGGGGCTGGAGGAGGTCATGGACGAGGCCTACCTGGAGCACCGCATCGCTCAGGTCGGCTACCTTTGGGAACTCCTGCATCAGTCCGGGATTCCTGTCTATGGCCCTCCGGGGGGGCATGCCGTCTACGTGCTGGCGGACCGCTTCCTTCCCCATATACCGCCTGATCAGTTTCCGGGACAGGCGCTCAGTGTCGCGCTCTACCGCGAGGCGGGTGTGCGTTCTGTGGAGATCGGGGGTGTGATGTTCGCCAAGAAGGATGAGGCGACCGGCCAGGAGGTGTATCCGGAGCTGGAACTGATCCGTCTGGCCGTACCCCGCCGCGTGTACACACTGTCCCATCTCGAATATGTGGCCGATGCTTTGATCTCCCTGTTCGAGCGCCGCGATACGATCAAGGGGCTCAGGATCACCCATCAGGCCCCTCATCTGCGGCACTTCACCATCCGTTTCGAAGAGATCGGGCTAAAACCAGAGGCCTAGATGCGGTAGAACCACATCAGCGGCAGCCAGAGCTGATGGGCATAGGGAATCTTTTTGTGGTTGACCAGGACGTCTGTGCTGTCCCAGTCATGAACCAAGTTGAACAGCTGGAACAGCTCCTCTACATCTTCCGGGGAAAAGGTGGCGGAATGGTGCACCCATTCGCCGTCACCCTGTTCCGTGTAGGTCGGCATCCGGCGGGCCAGGTCGACGGCCTCCTCGTACTTGGGGGAGGACTTGAAGCCGAACTCGACTGTGATCTTGAAGGCCTTGGCCTTGGTGTCGGGGTGCAGAATGGTGTCCAGTTTGTCCTCTTCGGCCAGGTCGTCGTGTTCCTTCCAACGGCTCATGTTCCTGTCCTGTTGCTTTGAGTACACTTATAAGCGCCCGTGCTTGTTTTGTCAACTGCCGCGCGGTCCTGCCCTGTGATATTCCAGCCGGTGATTGAGTGGGCACACCCGCGGGGGAGGATGGACAGGCTGGGTGGGTCTTTTTCTCAAACAGATAGGGCTAGCCACCGGCTTGACAAGTCGGCCGGGAAGCGATAAAAAGAGAGACTATTTCAGTCGAGGAGACAGAACATGATCGTGATCGCATGGATCGTCCTGGCAGCCGTAGCCTATGCCTCCAAGTGGATCTCCAGCCTTGTGGTGATCAACGACACCCATCCGCTTGAAGCCATGCTGGTGGGCATCGTACTGGGCGCCCTGGCCCGTAACCTGGGCCTCATGCCGAAAAAGTGGGAGCCCTATCTCAAGAAATTCGAGACGCCGCTCCTCTGGGGCATTCTGCTGCTGGGCGCAGGCTTTTCGCTCAAAGTGGCCAGCGAACTGCCATTAAGCCTGGTGGTCATCCTGGTCTCCATGGCCATTGGATTTATGTTCGTCTATTTTGTGGCCCGCAGGATCGGCCTCCCTGATAAACTGAGCGCCCTGTTGGCGGTGGGCACCTCCATCTGCGGGGGGAGTGCCATCGCCATCGTCTCGCCCTTGATCAAGGCCAAAGAAGAGGAAACCAGCTACGCGGTGAGTACCATCGTGATCTCGGCTTTCGTCCTGCTCGTAAGCCTCCCCATCCTCGGGGGGGTGCTGGGCCTGGATCAGCAGTCCTTCGGCATCTGGGCGGGGACCTCCGTCCACAACACGCCCCAGACCATCGGGACCGGATACATGTTCGGCGAAGAGGCGGGCCAGGTGGCCACAATCATAAAGCTCACTCGAAACATGTTCATGATCGTGATGGCCTTCCTGGTTTCCATTTGGTTCGGAGCCAAGGAGGCGGAGAGGAGCAAACTCGGCAAAAAGGCGATTCTCAAGGCGTTCCCCTGGGTCCTGTTCGGTTATGTCGCCATGGCTGTTTGCGCAGTCCAGGGCTTCTTCACTCCCGAAGGCATAGCTTTTTTCAAGTCCGCCGGCAAGTTCCTGATTCTCATGGGTATGGTGGGCATTGGATTCGGGACCGATTTCCGTGCCATCAAGCGGTTCGGGATCAAACCCCTGCTGGTGGGCATGCTCGGTGCCCTGGTGGTTACCGGTGTCAGTCTGCTCCTCATCTACCTCATTTTTTAGTCTGGATTATTGATAAAAAATTTCGACATTAGTATTGCGGAAATCTCTATTTGAATTGTCGAAATTCTTTGTCAATAATCCAGGCGGTAGATGATGAGTAGAAGCTGCCAACACCTTCAATTGATTATGTAGGAAAATCTGTTCGGCAATTCTTTATTAAGAATTCTGGCGTACTAAAGAATGAGCATGCAGTCACCATAGCTAAAAAAGCGGTACCCCTCCTGCACGGCTTCTCTGTATGCACGCATGATGAGCTCGGTGCCGCCGAACGCGGCGGTGAGCATGAGCAGTGTGGAGCAGGGCAGGTGAAAGTTCGTGAGGAGCCGCTCCACAACCTGAAAGCGATAGCCTGGATAGATGAACATCCGGGTCGATCCCTGTCCCGGCCGCACGCGTCCCCCGGCCGCGGCGCTTTCCAAGGCCCGCACGGATGTGGTGCCCACCGCTGCGACCGGCCGCCCCGCAACCAGGGCCGCATTGATGGAACGGGAACTCTGTTCGGAGATGGCGTACCGCTCCTCCAGCATGGCATGGTCTTCCACCCTGTCCGCACGCACAGGCTGGAAGGTGGCCAGGCCCACATCCAGGCAGAGGGGAGCGGTCTCAACCCCGCCCCGTTCCAGCGTCTCCAGGAGCCCGGGGGTGAAGTGCAGCCCGGCGGTCGGGGCGGCGATGGAACCCTCCTTGCGCGCGAACACGGTTTGGTAGCGCTCCAGGTCCGCAGCCCTCAGGTGCGCGTGCTCCTTTTTCCGCTTGATGTAGGGAGGCAGGGGAGCGTATCCCTCCTTCTTCAGTTCCGCCAAAACATCCGCGTCTTCGAAACGGATGACTCGGCTTCCTTCCGGCCCGATCCCTGTGACCGTCCCCTTCAAGGAAGGCGTGAACACGATGATGTCCCCTTCCTGCACTCGCTTGGCCGGCCGGCAGAGGACCTCCCAGCTTCCCTCTGACTGCGGGCGCACGAAAAGGAATTCAATGGACTTCCCCTCTCGGCTCCCCCAGATCCTGGCAGGGATGACACGTGTCTCGTTGAAAACGAGGACATCGCCGGGGGAAAAATGCTCAGGGAGCTCGAGAAACCGTGAATGCCGGATCTCCCCGTTCTCACGGTCGATCACCATCATGCGGGATGAATCACGCCGGGGAGGCGGTTGCTGGGCGATCAGCTCCTCGGGGAGATTGTAGTCGAAGTCAGAAACCTTCATGGGATCGGGTTGTGGGCTATGTTTTCTGGAACAAGCCGCCCTGGGGCTCGGTCGGGGATCCTGGCGTGGCGTAGCCCAGGTGCCTGTAGGCCCGGGGGGTCACCCGGCGGCCTCGTGTCGTTCGCTCCAGGAATCCGATCCGCATCAGGAAGGGCTCATAGATCGACTCGATGGTGTCCTTCTCTTCATCGATCGCGGCCGCGATGGTGGTGATGCCCACCGGGCCTCCGGCGAAGTTTTCGATGATGGTGTTCAGAATCTTACGGTCGACATCGTCCAGCCCTTTGGCATCCACGTTCATCATGTCCAGCGCCCGGTCGGCCTCTGACGTGGTGATCCTGCCCTCGGCAATGACCTCAACATAATCGCGTACGCGCCGCAGCAGGCGGTTCGCGACCCGCGGCGTCCCCCGGGAACGGCGTGCTACCTGGAGGGCGCCCGCCTCATCGATGTCCACATCCAGCAGGGAGGCTGAGCGCTGGATGATTATTTTCAAGTCTTCCTCTCCATAGTAGTCCAGCCGGTGGATGATGCCGAAACGTCCGCGCAGCGGGGCGGTGATGCGGCCGGCGCGAGTGGTGGCGCCTATCAGACAAAACTTCTTCAGCCGGAGCTTGTGGCTGCGCGCTCCCGGGCCCTGACCGATCATGATGTCCAGGTTGAAGTCCTCCATGGCAGAGTACAGGATCTCCTCCACGGAGGGGTGCAGGCGGTGGATCTCATCGATAAAGAGGACCTCCTTGGGCTGCAGGTTGGTCAGGATGGCGGACAGGTCACCCGCCCGTTCGATCACCGGGCCCGAGGTGGGCTTGATCCCCACGCCCATCTCCTTGGCGATGAGGTACGCCAGGCTGGTTTTTCCCAGTCCCGGGGGGCCGTAGAGCAGCACGTGGTCCAGGTGCTCGTCTCGCTTGCGGGCCGCCTCGAT